>CALLCD010000229.1 GCA_938049795.1 uncultured Hyphomonadaceae bacterium
ACGCGGACGCTTTCGCCGTCATACCCTTCAGACCGGATACGATGGGAGCGGGCATCATTCGGCCCAACCACCACGGTCACCGTCTTGTCGAGCGTGGTCGGCAGAACCGTACCGCCATTATAGTCGATGTGCTCACCAATCAGATTAACGCGGCCGGGCACAGTGGCGCTGCCCGTCGGCGGTCTGGCGAATATCGCTTCAAACTGGACTTCAATCTCGTTGGTCATAGAATGTCTCGCAAAGTTTTTGCCGCCACTTCCGGCATCACATCCACGGTAAATATGCCGGTCGCCTGTTCGACAGAGGCGAGATATTTCACCCGCCCCGGCGCGCGCAAAAGCGGATAGAATTGCGCCGAAAATTGAAACGCCCCATCCTTGCCAAAGGGCGCCGCATGCAAGCTCAGCATATAAGGCGTGTCGGTCCCGAAGAACGCATCATAACGCGCGGTGATATCGCCCAAAAGATGCGCAAACCCGTCCGATTGCGTCTCGTCAAACCCCCACGGACCCGACACCGGCACCTGCGCGGAAATCCAGACCTCATAAGGAAAGCGCGCAAAGGGCGGCGCATACGCCATCATCCCGCCCGCCTCGGCAATCGCATAGTCCGCCCGCCAGCCCGAAAGCTGCGCCGCCAGATCATAGCCATTTTCAAATGCGTCCAGCGCCGCCGCTTGCGGGCCGGGCACCACCGGAAACGCATAAATCTGACCATGCGGATGATGCAGCGTCACCCCCACCGCCTCGCCGCGATTCTCGAACGGCAAGACGAACGCCGCCCCCTTATCATAAAGCTCAACATAGCGATCAATCCACGCCTCCAGCAAAAGCCGTCGCCGCGCCTGCCCAAGTGTTGCGAGCGAGCCTGTTCCCTCAGGCGCATACACAATCACCTCGCACGCCCCATCCGCGCGCGCCGTCTCCAGCGGGCCTTGCGCGGGTTCGGGCGAGGTCGGATGCAGGCTCGGAAACCGGTTGCCAAAAACACAAAGCTCGAAATCCTCAAACGGAATTTCCGTCAGTGGCGCACCGGGCTGGCTCGGCGCAAGCGGGTCCGCCGCCGCGCTCGGCTTGAACGTCCGATTGTTCCGGTTCGCTGCATAAATCGACCAAGTCTTGCGCAACGGGTGACGCCGCAGCTCTGCGCCCGCATTCATATCGAGCCCTTCACCTGCAACCGGCGGCAGTTCGTGCGGCTGGTAGCCATAGAGAAATAGATCCCGCCCATCAGATTTCGTATGGTGACGGCGATAGACACGTCCCCCGTCAATGGTGCGCGTCAGTGTGCCGATTGGGTCGCTCATAACCTGTCCTTTTCGGTTCGCCGTGTCCTCATATTCCGCCACGGCACGTTCAGAGACGGAATAAGCAGAGCGCCGCCCCAAATCCAGAACTATTTTCGTTTTCGCACATTTATCGTGTGAAATCGGACAACTGCCCCGATCTGGCGCTGAGGCGTCTAGGCTGGCACCCCGTGCGGGTCATCCCCAAAGCGCAGCTCGACCGGCCGTCCATAGGCCAGCTTGTTGACCAGCAACGCAATGCTGACACAGGCAACAAATGTGATCGCCATGGCGTGAATATAGTGCGCGCTGAACACATCCGGCGCCTGACTGCTCAGACTTGCAAATGGCTTAAACAGGGCTGGAACACTATCAATCGCCGCGCTCCGCAAAGCCTCGCCGGTGAGCGCCGCAAACTCCGGCGGAGGCGACAGCATAAACAGCGCCGCAGGCTGCAATCCAAAGATAAACAGGCCATAGCCCACGAGCCCGACCAGAAGCCCCGTCGCCGCAGCCCCCGCATGGACATTGCGAAACACCAGCCCAACCACAAAGGCCGACAAAACAGGCATAGAGAGCAGTCCGTTCAGCTTCTGGATCAGTGCAATCAGGCTCTCAGCGTTCGCAAACACAAGCACCATGCCAACCGACAGCGCGACAAAAGCCAGCTGCACAATCGCCGAAACGCGCGGCACATTGATGTTCTTTTTCAAATAAGCCTGATGCAAATCGCAGACATAAAGCGCCGCCGACGAGTTCAGGATAGAGTTGAACGAAGTCAGCACCGCCGCCGCCATCATCGCCGCAAACGCGCCCGACATCCAGTTCGGCAGAATATCCCCGACAAGCTGGCCATAAGCCGCGTCACCAACATCCCCATAAAGCTTGAACGCCACGACACCCGGCACCGTCACAATCAGCGGAATAATCAACAGCCGAATGCCCGCCGCCGTCAGCACACCGCGCTGCGCTTCTTTGACCGATTTGGCCGCCATAGCGCGCTGGGTGATCGTCTGGTTGGTCGACCAGTAATAGATCTGGATCAGCACCATGCCGGTCAGCAATGTGTGCCACGGAATGTCCGAGAAATTCTGCCCGATCAGTGACAGCCGCTCCATCGGCACATCCGTGACAATATCGAAATTCACAGCCTTCAGCGCCAGGTAGACCACGATCAGCGCCATCAAAAGAATACCAACGCCCGAATACGTGTCCGACACCGCAACCGCGCGCAGCCCGCCAAGGATCGCATAAGCCGCCCCCACCACCGCAAATATGCTCGCAATCACAAGGAGCGGCGTATCAATATCGAACATGGACTGCATAAACAAAGACCCGCCATAGAGCACCGCTGGCAGATAGATAAACAGATTTCCAAGCAGGAACAGCACCGCGATAATTGCGCGTATATGCTTGTTATTATAACGCTTTTCCAGAAGTTCAGTCGTCGTCGTGCAATTGTTCCGGTAATAGATCGGGATAAATACAAACGCCAGAATGCTCAGGCCAATCACCGCCGCAAGCTCCCACCAGGCCACAAGCAGGATTTGCGACCCGTTCATCCCGACAAGCTGATCGGTCGAGAGATTTGTCAGCGTGATAGAGCCTGCGACAAACATCCATGACAATCCGCCGCTTGCGAGAAAATAATCCTTCGCCGAACGATCTTCCCCGCCGCTGCGGTCGCCCGTGCCCCGACAATGCACCCATGTCATAAAGCCGATAAAGCCGGTGATGAGTAGAAAGACCGCAATCTGAGTGGCATTGATCATGCGTAGAGGGCCTCCCAACCCGAAGAATCTGCATCTTCCTACCTTTCCCTATTCTGCGGGG
>CALLCD010000230.1 GCA_938049795.1 uncultured Hyphomonadaceae bacterium
GCGGATCATCTACAGCGCCAATTTCGCCTGCCCCGTCAGCGGCTTTACCATCCCCGAAATCGAGCCGCGTCTGTTCTCGTTCAACAATCCGTTCGGCGCTTGTCCGAAATGCGACGGGCTCGGCTCGCAGCTCAAAATCGATCCCGATCTCGTTGTGCCCGACCGCGACCTGACCCTGCTCAATGGCGCCATTGCCCCATGGGCGAAATCAGCCTCGCCCTATCAGACCCAGACCTTGCAGGCGCTCGCGGTCCATTACCGTTTCGACCTGAAAAAGACGTGGAACAAGCTGCCCGAGAAAGTCCAGCAAGTGATCTTGTTCGGCACTGGCGAGGAAGAGGTGGAATTTCTTTATGATGATGGCATGCGCCGTTACGAAGTGACCAAGACGTTTGAAGGCGTCATCCCCAATCTCGACCGCCGCTTCCGCGAGACCGACTCCAATTGGATGCGTGAGGAAATTTCGAAATACCAGTCGAGCCAGCCCTGCCCGGCCTGTCATGGCAAACGGCTCAGACCCGAAGCGCTGGCGGTCAAAATCGGCGAGCTCGACATTTCCGACAGCGCCATTTTCTCGATCCGGGAAGCGGGCGAATGGTTCTCCACCGTCCACAAACATCTCGACAAGCAGAAAAACGAGATTGCCGGACGTATCCTCAAAGAGATCAATGACCGGCTGAAATTCCTCAATGATGTTGGCCTTGAATACCTCACTTTGAGCCGCGCCTCGGGCACTTTGTCCGGCGGCGAGAGCCAGCGCATTCGCCTTGCGAGCCAGATCGGCTCTGGGCTGACCGGCGTACTTTACGTGCTCGACGAGCCGAGCATTGGCCTCCACCAGCGCGACAATGCGCGGCTGCTCGAAACGCTCCGGCGGCTGCGCGACCTTGGCAATTCGGTCATCGTTGTCGAGCATGATGAAGACGCGATCCTGCAAGCCGATCATGTCATTGATATGGGACCGGCCGCGGGTGTGCATGGCGGGGAGGTTGTCGCGCAAGGCACGGCCAAACAAGTGATCGCCGACAAGAACAGCCTCACCGCCGCCTATCTGAACGGCCGCGAGGAAATTGCCATTCCGCCCAAGCGCCGCCTCTGGAAAAAATCGAAGTCCATCCAGCTCAAAGGCGCGCGCGGGAACAATCTGCAAAACGTCAACGCCACCATTCCGCTCGGCGTGTTCACCTGCATCACCGGCGTCTCCGGCGGCGGCAAGTCTACGCTCATCATCGAGACGCTCTACAAGGCGCTCGCCCGACGGCTCAACAATGCCTCCAAGCCCCCCGCCCCCTATGACAGCCTCGACGGCTTGCAACACCTCGACAAAGTTATCGACATCGACCAGTCCCCCATCGGCCGCACCCCGCGCTCGAACCCGGCCACTTATACCGGCGCGTTCGGGCCGATCCGCGAATGGTTCACCGGCCTGCCTGAATCCAAAACGCGCGGTTATAAGCCCGGCCGGTTCAGCTTTAACGTCAAAGGCGGGCGCTGCGAGGCGTGTCAGGGCGACGGCGTCATCAAGATTGAGATGCACTTTCTGCCCGATGTCTATGTCACTTGCGAGCAATGTCAGGGCAAACGCTATAATCGCGAGACGCTCGAAGTGCTCTATAAGGGCAAGTCCATCGCCGACGTGCTCGACATGACCGTAGAAGAAGCGGAGAAATTCTTCCACGCCGTGCCAAGCATCCGGACCAAGATGGAAACGCTCAACCGCGTTGGCCTGTCTTACGTCAAAGTCGGTCAGCAGGCGACCACGCTCTCGGGCGGCGAAGCCCAGCGGGTCAAACTTGCTAAAGAGCTTTCCAAACGCGCCACAGGCCGCACGCTATACATCCTCGACGAACCGACAACGGGCCTGCATTTCCACGATGTCCGTAAATTGCTCGACGTGTTGCAGGAACTGGTTGATGCGGGCAATACGGTGGTCGTGATCGAGCACAATCTCGACGTGATCAAAACCGCCGACTGGATTCTCGACCTCGGCCCCGAAGGCGGCACCGGCGGCGGGCAATTGGTCGCTGAAGGCACACCGGAAACCGTCGCCGCGAATAAGGACAGCTGGACCGGAAAATACCTGCAAGAAACCTTCCGCCGCCAGGACGAACGCCGCGCCCTAGCGAAAAAATCTGTGCGGGCGAAACCAAAACCAGCGGCCAAACCGAAAGCGACTACGAAGGCGAAACCTGCCGCGAAACCCAAGACAGCGGCAAAGACCAAAACCGCAGCCGCAAAAACAAAGGCACAACCCGCAAAGAAGAGGGCCACTAAGCCGCGTAAGGGAACGACTTAAATGGCAGAGGCGCGGCAAAAAACGTGGCTGTATCGCAGGTACTCTCCGGCGGCATAGCCCTCACTCATCGCAAGTTGAACTGGAAAAACGGATTGGCCCTATCTTCTTCTCCCACACCGTTTCGCATTCGACCTCGTGCTCTTTCTGATCGAAGTAATCGAGCGCCTGTGGCCCAACATAGTAGGCCATAGACCAAGCGCTCAAAGCGCCAAGGCCATACATGATGTTAAACTTGCGTGCGGCGGGCTGGCTTTTCTTTTCTTCGGTGACCGCATCAATAATTGGCGCGAATACCATTTGACCACCAATCGTCAGGAGCGCAATAAGGGTCAAGTTTAAGACGATCCTGATAGATTCGCCCGGCTCGATATTGGCCCCGATCAACCAAAGCAGCCCCCAGCCAAGCACGCCTAAGCCAATAGCAACGGCCAGGACAAGACCGAAGCCCTTTAAGTAATCGCGAAACATTTGCAACACAATGTCAGGCTTCAGCCCCGCCCCATCGTCCATCTTGCTCCCCTACATCCCCGACCAAGAGTTCCGCGAAATGTCCGCTTCGCTTTTGGTGATGGTCACATCAATCCCCGTTAGATGCGCCATGCCGGAGGAGCGTTCGAGCTTGTCCGGTCCGTCCGCCGCCAGCAGGTTGACGTTCGCCCCGCCAATGCTTGAGGCGACGCGCAATCCCTTGGCGCGTTGGTGACCCCAGCCATGAGGCACGGCGACGACACCGCGTTTCAACTCGGCCAGCATTTTTAGCGGCAAGCGGATGGCCGCCGTCTCGGAGCGAATGTCCACCGCATCGCCTTCGACGAGGCCAAGCTCGGCCGCATCCTCAGGATGCATGTAGGCGTGATTGGTTGAGCGCTCGGTGCCACGCGTCAGCTTCTCGATATTCTGCGTCCATGAATTGTGCGTATAATGATGACGCCGCGTGATGAGCTTGAACCCTTCGCGCGCCGCGGTCAGCGAGCCAAAGGCCGCCTCCAGCCCCTCCGCTTCACCGAGCATCATCTCTGTGGCCAAGTTGAGCTTACCATTATCGGTGGTGAGTTTCTCCGCCAGAAAATTGCCCGTGTCCGGCCCTTCGCGCGCCACCCCGTCCGGCCGTTTAACGAGCGATTTGAACGAGGGCTGACCCGTAATCCGCAAGAGCAGATTGAGCAGAAACCGGATCGGCAGGCCGCGGCGTTTGTGGCCCAGAGAATTGAGCCGCGCCATCGCCCGAAACATGGTTTGCGCCACACCGCTGCCGAAAATGCCAACCCCCGACGCGGTGGCCAGATCCGTGTAGATCGTCGCCTCGTCCCGCGCCTCTCCGGGTGGGTCCACAACCGCTTCGGTCGCGGCAATATAGGGAACATCCTGTAGCCCCAAAAAGAGCGGAAACACAAAGGGCAGATCGGCGCGTTCCAGCGGCGAAGTGGCGGGCAGAACATAGTCGGCAAGGCTCGCCGTCTCGTTCAGATAAATGTCCGTGACGACCAACAGTTCCAGCGCTTCAAACGCTTCGGACAGCCGCGCGCTATTGGCCATCGTCAGCAGCGGATTACCGCCTGTCACAAACATCGCTTTGAGTTGATCATCGCCCGGCGTCAGGATTTCGTCGGCCAGTATCCCGCCTGGAAATGCGCCATTGAGCTGTTTGAACCCGCCAATGCGCGAGACAGGGTCGCGGTTAAACAGCGCATTCTTCTTGGCAAAAGCGGCAAAATCGAACACGCCCTTGCCGATCAGCATGCCGCCCTTGCGGTCGAGATTGCCCGTCAGCGCGATGATGCATTCCGACAGCCAATGCGCAACCGTCCCATAGCGCCCCATGCCAAGCCCCGTGCCCGAGACAAAGCCTGCCCCATCGGCGGCCAGAAACTCGGTCACCATCGTCTCCAGCGTGTCCGCGTCGATGCCGGTCGCCTCCGCCGTGCGCTCGGCCGTCCACGGTTTGACCAAGGCGGCCAGATCATCAAATCCGGTCATATACTGGTCCACCAGATCCTGCCGGACGGCTCCGCGCGCAATGACTTCATTCAGGAAGCTTGCAAAGAAAAACACGTCCGCATTCGGAGAAATGAACACGTGCTGGTCGGACACTTTCGCCGTTTCGGTCTCGCGCGGATCAACCACCACCACTTTGCCGCCCCGCGCCGAGATCTGCTTAAGCCGTCGCACGGGATGGGGCACTTGCAGAAACGTCCATTTCGAAACGACCGGATTGGTGCCGATGACCACGAGATAATTGATCCGCTCAAGATCGGGAAAGGGCTGCAAAAACGGAAAACCGTACATTTCGGTCGCGCTGGCAAACCTGTTCGCGCAGTCTTGCGTCGCCGAGGAATACATATTGTGCGAGCCGATCCCGCGCATGAAGCCTTCGGCAAAAATCGGATGCAGAATGGAAAACCCTGCCGCCGTGCCAACATACATGCCGATCGAGTGCTGCGACTTTGCTCTGAGCGCCTTGACCTTCGCCCCGATTTCGCGATTGGCCTGTTTCCAACTGATCGGCTCAAACCCGTCGCCAACCCGCTTGAGCGGCTGGGTCAACCGGTCGGGCGAATCATACATGGCGTGTTGGTTGAGCCCCTTCATACAGGCGAAGCCGCTGGTGCCGATATGGTCGGCATTCGGCTTGATGTCGGTGATTTTGCCGTCCACAAGCTGCATTTCCAGACCGCAACTGGCCTCGCAAATCCGGCAGAATGTGTGTTTGGTCTCAACCGTCATAGCGCAGGCTCCATATCTGGCGCGATCATGGCCGAAGCCCGCGCAAAAATCACCCGTGATCTTACAAAAGTGATGCGTTTTGTCAGCCCGTCAGCGCCAGTCCGTCCATGCCATCGCCCGCGCCAGCCTCCGCGCCTCAAAGCTACCTCTCAATTTTGTAACGCAAATTTTCATTGGTCATTCAGCAAATTGCTGCAAACTATGCTTAAAGCCGCCGTGGAGAGCCATTTTGCTACTTTTTCGCACTCTAAGCCTGATCCTCGCCTCTGCCGTGTTCGCCCTCGGAGCGCTGGCTGATCCAATTGATTATGACCGGCTGCGCGAGCGGCTCGAGCTTCTGTCGGAAATGCCCGAAATGGTCGGTCTGGCCGTCGCGGTTGTGGAAAATGGCGACGTGACCTTTGCCGAAGGCTTTGGCGAAACCCATATTGATGGCCTGCCCGTCACCGTAAACACGCAGTTTCGCTGGGCGTCGCTGTCGAAAGGCGTCGCTGGCTCGGTCACAGGGCAATTGACCCAAGATGGCCTGCTCTCCTTTGATGACACAGTTGCCAGTTATGACACTTCGCTGCGCCTGCCAAACCGCGCCGAACGCCGCGCCAGTATTGGTCAGGTGCTCTCCCACCAGCTCGGCATCGTCAACAATGCATACGACCTACGCCTCGAAGATGGCTGGGAAGCCCCCGCCATCCGCCGCACGCTCGGCTCGCTCAAATCCGTCTGCGCGATTGGCGAATGCCATTCCTACCAGAACGTCGCTTTCGATACGGTTTCCGAAATTGTCGAGGAAACTACTGGCGCAACCTATGCCGACATCGCCATGTCCCGCCTGTTTACCCCGCTCGGCATGGACACGGCCAGCCTCACCCGCAAGGGCCTCAAATCTGGCGGCGACTGGGCACGCCCCTATCGCGGTCGCCGTGGCCGCACACGTCCCGCCCTCCAGACCGTCAATGACAGCTATTACAATGTGCCAGCCGCCGGCGGGGTCAACTCGTCCATTCTCGACTTGGCCGAATATATGCGCGCGCAAATGGGCCTCTATCCAGACATCATCTCGCAAGACACGCTCGACACAATCCACACCCCGCGCATCCGCACCTTGCGCGAACAACGCTCCCAGAACCGGCGCTATGGCGGACGGCTCAAACAGGCAAGTTATGGCTATGGCTGGCGGGTCTACGACTATGACGGTGTCCACCGTGTCATCGGCCATCGCGGCGCGGTGCGGGGCTATCGCGCCATGATCCTGTTTGATCCCGAACGCGATACAGGCGTCGTTGCGCTGTGGAACTCCAGTTCGCGCAAGCCCGTTGGCATTCAGTTAGAGGTGATGGACATGGTCTATGGCCTCCCGCCAACCGACTGGATCGGGCTTAACAATGGCTCCGGCAACCGCTCACGCGCTTCGCGGTAGCGGCTTGCCCGGCAGGCCGATTTTGTAGACGCCGCGAAAATTGTCCGGGTTCTCGACCGGACGCCCTTTGCGATAAATCACGACATGGCCGGACTTCATCAGCCGCACCGCTTCCGCGCGGACATCTTTGAGCACGCGCTGCCATTTCTCTTCGCTGACCAATTGCGCGACATGGGTGGGCGAGACGACGCCGCCAACGCCTTTCTCATGGACCATTTTCAGGATCGCTTCTTTGACCGGATTGGCCGGCGGCTTTTTCTTCTTCGCGCCCGCATCAGCCCCGCCTGCGCCGTCTTCAATCTCTTTATCGCTCATCTTCTGCCCCTATGGCTACGCTTGCGCGCGAGCCTTACGCCTCAATCGCGGCATAGGCAAGCTGCTGGAATTGCGAGCGGACCGGATAGGTCGAGCTCGGGATCAACTGGGTCATCTGCACACCGATTATCTGCTCTTCCGGATCAATCCAGAAATAGGTCGAAGCCAGCCCGCCCCATGCGAACGTCCCCAAGGAGGATGGCTGGCGCGTGGCCACAGTATCCGTCACCACGCTACCCAAAAGGCAAAACCCGTTCCCCTCCATCCGCCCCTCAGCAAAGGTCTTGTCGCCCATGTCGAGAATGCTCTTGCCCTCTGGCAAATGGTTGAGCGTCATAAACTCGACCGTTTTCGGGCTCAGCAAACGCGCCCCGTCCAGCGCCCCGCCCTCAAGCAACATCTGCGCAAACCGGTGATAATCAGCCAGCGTAGACACGAGCCCGCCGCCCGCATTGAGCAAGCTCGGCTGGCTGGCATAAAGCTTTGACGCTGCCCCCGCCCCATCCGACAGGACCGCCTTTCCGGTCTTTTCGTCAATCGCATAACACGCGCCCAGCCGATGCAATTGATCGCTTGGCACAGAAAACCCGGTATCAGTCATGCTGAGCGGCTCGAATATCCGTGTCCGGAAAAACACATCGAGCGTCTGCCCCGACACCACTTCCACAATCGCACCAAGCACATCGATGGAATGCCCATAATTAAACTGTTCCCCGGGCGAAAAGACCAGCGGTAGTCCGGCAATCTGACGCACAAATTCGCGCAAAGTTCCGCGCTCGGCCCCCTTCAGCTCGCGCCGGTAAATCGCATCCACCTCATGCTGGAACAGAAAGCCATAAGTCAGCCCCGATGTGTGCGTGAACAGATCAAGTAGCGTCATCGGCCGGTCGGGCGCGCGCAAATTTGGTGCATCCGCCGTGCCGCCATCCCAGACTTTCACATCCGCATATTCCGGCAAATAGCGCGCAACTTCATGCTCAAGCCGCAACTTGCCTTCCTCAAACAGCATCATCGCCGCCACCGCCGTAATCGGCTTGGTCATCGAATAGATCCGGTAAATCGTGTCCTCGGCAATCGGGCTCTCCCCGCCCATCTCGAGACTGCCGCGCAAACCGAGATGCGCCACCTCCCCGCCCCGGCTGAGCAATGTCGCCATACAAGGCAATTTCCCCGCATCGAGATAAGACTGGAAAAAGTCAGCTATGCGATCAAGCCGCTCGGCAGACAGAGCAAGCTCGGCGGGCGGTTTGGTGGTCATTTTGGGCATAAAGTTTTCCTCTAATCCTTCTAAAGGTCGATGAGCACAAACGCGCTAAACCTCCCCCCGCTTCGCCGCACGCGCGAGTTCCCGTGCGATAATAATCTGCTGGATCTGGCTTGTGCCTTCATAGAGGCGGAAGATGCGCGCGTCGCGATAGAAGCGCTCGATGCCGTAATCGGCGACATAGCCCGCCCCGCCAAACACCTGCACGGCGCGGTCGGCGACGCGGCCTACCATTTCCGAAGCAAACAGTTTCGTCGAGCTGGCCAGCATGGTGACCGGCTCACCGGCATCGCGCCGCCGCGCCGTCTCGAGGATCATGCAGCGGGCGGCATAGCATTCGGCCTGACTGTCCGCCATCATCGCCTGGACAAGCTGATGCTGGGCAATCGTCTTGCCAAACTGTTCGCGCTCGAGCGCATAATTGACCATTTCAGAGATCAGCCGCTCGGCCATGCCCGTACACACCGCCGAAATATGCAGCCGCCCCTTGTCGAGCACCGACATGGCCACCTTGAAGCCCTGTCCCTCCTCGCCCACGCGATTGGCCACCGGCACCCGTGCGCCATCAAAAATCACATCGCAAATATGCGCGCCCTGCTGGCCCATTTTCCGCTCCGGCAGCCCGACCGAAACGCCTTCCGTCCCGCGCTCGACCACAAAAGCCGACACGCCCTTCGCGCCCGGCGTGTCCGCATCCGTCCGCGCCATCACGGTGAACAGGTCCGCCTTGTCCGCATTGGTGATGTAGCGCTTGGTGCCAGAGAGGACATAATGATCGCCCGCGCGCACAGCTTTGGTCCGCACACTCCCCGCGTCCGACCCCGCTTCCGGCTCGGTCAACGCAAAGCTCGCAATCAAATCGCCAGAGGCAATGCCCGGCAGCCATTTCCTCTTCTGCGCCTCGTCGCCATGCAGCACCAGCGCTTGCGAGCCAATGCCGATATTCGTTCCCGCGACAGAGCGGAACGCAGGCGAGGTCCAGCCCAGCTCCAGCGCGACAAGGCATTCGGTCTCCATATCAAGGTCCAGCCCGCCATAGCTTTCCGGCACAGCCAGGCCAAACAGCCCGAGCGCCTTCATCTCCTCGACAATGCTTTGCGGCATCTCGTCCGTCTCGCCGACCTCCGCCTCAAGCGGCACACATTTCTCGCGCACAAACCGGCGCACCGTCTCGATCAGTTGCGCGCGAATTTCTGGGTCAAAGGCCATTTCCGAACTCCGTAGATAACACGCGAAAACTCTAGCCGCGCGAGGTCACTTTGTCGAAGGGTAACGTAAGGGGAGCGATTGTTGCCGCTCGCCCCGCGCGGTATGTCTGGAGCGTCGAAAGGAAGCGCGCAATGAAAATGACCGAGATCACCGACGGCCCGTTCGCCGGATGGAAGACATGGCCCGAAGAACCGTTCGAGCATGACGTGGCTGGCCCGTTCTATTTCCGCGTTGACGAGCAAGGCCCCGTCTGCGCTTTCCGCGCCGAGCCCAAACACATAAATTCCGGCGGCGTTGTCCATGGCGGCTGCCTGATGACCTTTGCCGATTTCTCCCTGTTCGGCATCGCCCACGACCATATCGGCGACGATGATTACGGCCTCACCGTCGCGTTCACCTCCGAGTTTCTCTCCGGCCCAAAGACCGGCCAACTCATCGAAGCCCGCGGCGACGTCCTACGCGCCGGCCGCTCCATCATCTTCGTCCGAGGGATCGTCACCGCAGACGGCACACCTGCACTCAATTTTTCAGGAACAATCAAGCGCGTCCGGGCGAAGGGGTAGAGCAATGGTCTGGTATGCAAACGAAATACTTTTTGAAGCGTCAGAGAATGCTGTTGCATTCATAGAAGATAGGACTGAACTCAAAGAACATGCCTATTTGATACAAAACCCAATACAACACGATTGGTATAGAGCCGAACACGAACACGCTGCTCCAGAACAGGGTCTGATAGTCTTACGACCAATCGGTAACAAAACAGGCTCGCACCAATACAATTGGTTCAAAAATAATGCCGAACGCTACAATGAGGGAGCTGTACTGGAACCACTCGCACTTGATCTTGTAAAATCTGCTTCCAAAAAATACAAAATAGGCCTCTACGAAGCCTTCAGCGGCTTCTCAACTGAAGAATTGGAGAGCCACTATCCCGCATTAGTTCTCGCAGGACTTATGTCAGACACAATTGGGGAAACTGTCGTTTTGTATGAAGCATCAAGCTCAGGGGGGCCATTCGACTGGGAACTCGCGTGGTTTTTCGGAGAAAACGAAAGACTACTCAAGAAGAAGAGTTGGGATGACGATGCGCAAATTGAGGTGCGCCATGGGAGCCAAACCCCCTTCAAAGGGAATATCTTGGTGACTGCACTACAAGCTCTAGGCTGCAAGCAACCCTCGCATTACTTCGCGCCACACACGCGATCATTTCCATGGGCCGAGCACAAGTTTCGATAGCTAAACAATCTCTAGAGAGCAATTTGGCCGCGCTCTCCCCCTCCCTGTCATCCCGGAATTTCGCGCAAGCAGAATATCCGGGACCCAGCAGCGTGAGCACCGCACTTACCGTTCTGGGTCCCGGGTCTCGCTGCGCTCGCCCGGGATGACAGTGTGGGCGGTAATCTTTCGTGCTTTCTCCGACGCCAAAGGCTAACCCCTACCCCAACACATCCTTCACCCATGGCCCGAACGGCGAACTGCCTAGCATCGCCAATTGGGTTTTTGCGGAGACGTCGTTGATGGCCTCTTGCGGGCGGCGTTCGGGGTGGATGGGGCGGCGTAAGGGGCGTTGGCC
>CALLCD010000231.1 GCA_938049795.1 uncultured Hyphomonadaceae bacterium
TGAAGCCCGACCTTCCAGTTTTCATTGATGTTATAGAACACCGACGCATCGAGCTGGCCGGTAGAAGGCTGCTGAATGGTCGAGAATGGGAAGATCACATCCCGCGGGGTGACTTGGAACGTGGACCGCCAATTATAGGCAAGCCGTCCCTGGAATGGTCCGTATTCGTACAAACCAATCGCATTGATATTGTGCCTCGAAACACGCGGGAAGACGCCAAAATCAACGCCGAAATTAGGCACAGGCTGATCATCCTGCGGCAAGTTCGGATCAAGTTCGGGATCTACCCCCTCAGCATCAATGAAAGTGTAGTTGAACTGCGCACCAATGCCCGAAAACGCACCCGGCAAGAAGTCATAGAACTGCTGATATCCGATTTCGAAACCTTTAAGCTCGCCATTCTCTGAGGCATTCTGTTGAGTGTTGAACTGAATGTCCTGGCCAAGAATCGTAATCGGCGCGCCATCTGGCCCAATCACCGAGGCAGGACTAAAGGTGATAAAGTCATCAATATTCTTGTAAAAGCCCGTCAGCGTGACCGATCCTGTATCATTGAAATACCACTCATATGACAGGTCAAAATTGATCGCCGTCTGCGGAAGCAAGGCTGCATTCCCCGACTGAGATCCCTGGAAGCCGGTAAAGGTGCGAACATCGCCACCTGCTCCATCGGTCGTTATCGTATCTGGCAGAAGACCAATTGTCGGGCGTTGGTTCAGCTGATCAACCTCAGGACGAGACAAGGTACGCGACGCCGCAAACCGGATGAAGTGTCCATTGTTCAGGTCAAAGCGCAGGTTGAGGCTCGGCAGCCACTCATCATAATCGACATTGATCGGAATAATATTGACATTGCCGTCGCCGAAAACGCCCTGCAAGGCGGCCAAATCAAGATCACAAAAGCCCGGGCGGTTTTGTCCCGGGTTCATCGCCAGTGTGTCCGGATCACACAACGCGACTGCCGCCGGATTAAACAGGCTATCAAATGCCGGGAGCAGTTGAGCTGCCGTAATCGTACGATCCGTGCGCACCCAGCGCACCCCGACATTGCCATCAATCCCAATATTCGACCCGAACAAACTGTCGGTTCCAAAATCGACCCGCGTATAGACCGCCAGATTGTCGCGCTCTAACTGGCCAATCTCGCTTTGCAGGAAAGGCGTGCCCGCAATCAGTTGATCCCCATTTGTACAATCTGTACGCAGAGTTAGCGGATTGTAGGCCCCGCCACATGCAATGCTGCCACGCAATCCACCAAGCTGGGCAAACAGAGATCGAGCCGCTTGGAACCCTTGAAAATCGTCAACGCTCGGCCCGATATAAGTCGGGATCGCCCCGCCAAGCCCGGTGTCTGAAAGACTACCGCGCTGGAAGCCGTCAAACTCAAAACCGCCAAACAGACCAGCAATCGCAGGATTCGACAATTGGAGAATGGAAACGCCATCCTCCGCGCCCACAACCTGAGCGCCCGTCCAAACCTCGGAGACATTCCCCCAGTTGAAATCAGACTGACGAAGATCCGTATCCTGATTGGCATATCGCACACCCGCCCGGACCGATTTCAGCCATCCGCCTTCGGAGAAATCATATTCGATATCCCCGCGGAAAGCGATTTCTTCGGCATCATTCTGCGTCGTATGATCAAGCGCAGAGCGGATAAAGTAATTATCGGGGTTTTGGAAATAGTCCGCCTCGGCACCATCAGGCAGCAAGAAGGAAACATCTGGAACACCGCCCCCTGATCCGTCCACTCTGAACGGCGCAAAGAACGCTGTATGCACCGTAAAGTCGATAATTTCAGCTGAAGATTCAATGTATTGAGCATCGAAATTGAAGCGAAGATTCTCGGTCGGTGAGAACTTCAAATTGAAGCCGAAATCGTTTGTGATGTCTTCCTCAAATCGTTCACGGAACAGATTCAGCTGCTGGCCACCATTGGCGCCAAGCAATGCGGCCGTCGCATTTGGTCCGCGCCATTGGCTGTTGTCCGAGATGGTCCCACTCTCGAAGACACCATCATCATCGAACACAAAATCCGTCGCATCGAAATTGGCAGGATCGCCTGAGCCGTCGGCAGCCGTCTCAATAACATTCTCGCCCCATTGCAGCGTCGAATCCGAACGCAGGAACTGAGCCGTTGCAAGCCACTTGCGATCGGGGCTCTCCCATTGCAGCGCTGCCGCATAGGATTGGCGTTCGCGGTCGAAATCCTGTGACCTCAGGCCAATGCCCGTTGGAATGAAATTGCCATTGACTTCGCGGAAGTTTGACAGCTGCGTCCCGTCCGCGCGAGACTTAAGTTCATTGTACGACGCATTGGCCAAAATCCCGAACCGTCCGAGATCAGTTTCCCAATTGTTCGAGTACAAAATCGAGCCCGATGGTGTGATCTCTTCGCGGAAATCGCCGTAATTTGCTTCAACCGAAAATGAGACAAGCTGTCCATCATGGTCAAACGGCACGCGGGTTCTCAAATCAATCGTGCCGGCAATGCCACCCTCGATAAGATCAGCAGACTGGTTTTTGAAAACCTGAACACTGCCAAGCAGCTCTGGCGACACATCTTCAAAACCGAGCACGCCTCCAGAATTTGCACCAAACACATCGCGGCCATTCAACTCAGACCGCACAAATGGCAGCCCGCGAATAACAACACCGGACCCTTCCACCGCAAAATGGTCAGGATCGTTCGGGCCAGCAAAACGAATAACGGAAACACCCGGAACCCGCTGCAATGCTTCAGACACGGAGCGATCCGGCAGAGCTCCAATATCGGAAGCGGTAATGGCATCGACAAACGTGTCCGCATCTCTTTTCAAGTCTTGGGCATTCTGAAGGCTGGCGCGGATACCCGTGATCACCACGCTATCCATCACCACTTCTTCATCACCATCATCCGGCTCGCTATCTTGCGCATAAGCCGAGATCGGCATGGCCGAACACAAGGCAACAGCCGACGCCCCAGCTAAAAAGGACCGTAAGGTCTGGATTGATTGGGGCTTTCCTCGCCGAATAGACATATGTTTTCTCTCCCTAAAAACTGCGGTGTTGTATTGTGACCCCCGCCACAGAAACCGGATTAGTCATTCTATATGACACCGTTGTCACAAGACTGACGGCACTGCCACGCATTAGTCAATATGGGGACAGCAAAAAAATGCAATTTTAGCGAAAAGTGTGATTTGAAAGCTTCAGTCGGAGACCATCAAGTTCACTACAAAAGACATCATCGACCCGAAAACTTGCCCCAAGCTCATGCCGAACAGTGCTCGTCGATAAAGGCTTGATGTGTCGGCATCACATCGACAGAACGCAAAATTGTCTGATGGATCTGTTCGACAACCTGACGCACTTTCTCACGATCAACTTTATCAATAATCGGATT
>CALLCD010000232.1 GCA_938049795.1 uncultured Hyphomonadaceae bacterium
GTGTGCGTCTCGCCGTCTGCGCCTGCGACTTCTACCGTGCCAGCGCCCGTGATTTTGCCGCGGCCATGGAAACGGGTCACCTTGTTCTTTTTCATCAGGAAGGCGACGCCGTCGGTCAGTCCTTTTACCGCGTCATCTTTCTGGGCCATCATGGCTTGGAGGTCGAGCTCCAGCTTGCCGGTCTTGATGCCCATGCCTGCGAAGTCGTTTTTCGCCATGTCGAACAGTTCGGACGCATGCAAGAGCGCTTTGGAGGGAATACAGCCGACGTTCAAACATGTGCCGCCAAGCCGGTCGCGCATTTCGATAATGGCCGTGTTGAGGCCAAGCTGGCTTGCCCGAATGGCGCAATTATACCCGCCCGGGCCGCCACCAATAATAACGACGTCAAAAGTCTCTGCCATGGAAATTCACCTGCACTGAAAAGGGTCGATAGATTAGAAGCCGGACCCTAATCCTTTGGCAGATCAAATCAATGCAAGAGTACGTGTTTTCGCAAATTCGGGGCTAGGACGCGTCTTCGCCCGCCGCGTCCATCTCGTCGGTGCCGTCGCCCATCACCGCTTCGGTCAGGGATTGGCCGCGCGCGACCATAATGCCGAGGAACAGGGCCGTCATGATGAAGAGGATGATGATTTCGTCCTGCCAGAGCGATTTGTCAGCACCAAGGGCAATCATGGAAATGGTCAGCACACCCATAAGGAAGGCTGCGATGCCGGCAAGCCATGCGCCGCCTTTAAGCTCGATCAGCGCGGCAATCCCGGCGACGAATGCGGCAATGGCGGCCATCACACGGATGCTGAAGGCCGGATCGAAAATATCGGCGAAATTGCTGCCAAGCTGCAATTGCTGCGAGACGGCAGACCATGCACCCCAAAGGAGCCAGCCGCCCATCAGGCCAATAATGACCCCGCAAATCTTTCCCTGATCCATTGATCTCTCCAGCCCATTTTGGCCCTTCATGCGCGACTATAGCGCGATCCCCTCAAAGAAAGGTAAAGGCAGACATGGAAATTAGCGCGTTCGGCGGGCCAATGCGCGGCGGCCATGAGCGGCAAAGCTCTCGCGTTGGCGGGCAATGGCGGCGGGAACCGGCTGGCGGCGGCGTGGCTGTGGGGCGGGGTTTGCCTCGATGGGGGGCGTCAATATTGCAGTTTGCCGCTCGATCTGGGCTTTATGGGCGGCTTCGGCGGCGCGCAGGCGGGCTTGTCGTGCGCGGCGGCTTTGCGGGGTGACCGCGCGAATGGCGGGGATCAGAAAGAGCGAGAATATCGCTGCGACCAGAACGATTTGTTCGAACAGGTTTGGCGACTGCCACCAGTTTTCCGAAAAATCAAACAGGGTGAGAAACGGAAAACCGGCCAGGACGCCGAGAATGAAAGCGCTCGGTGCGCCGCGTTTCTTGCGCTGGATCAGGGTCGAGCAGCTGTAAAAACAGATCGCGGCAAACAGGTAGAGGCCGCCATAGAACAGGCCAAGCCCGCGCCAATTGATCAGCCTGCTAATGTCTGTCCCGCTTGCGCCATCGGACACCAATGCTGCGAGCGCCAGAATGGACGGCCAGCGCACGGCCATGATCGCCAGAAAGGCAAAAGCAATCGCGTAAAGCGCGGTGATCAGTGCGAGGCAGAGCCGGGTCATCTTTATACATTAACCAAACATGCTTGAGGCATGATGAATGTAATAGAGCGAATTTGCGGCAATTTTGCGGATTGGCGCTGCGGCGGTGCCTGCGCGGGGCCGCCCGCCGGTCAAACTTCAAGCGAATCGCACGAATCCTGCCCGCGCTTTGGTCATGCGGCCCGTTTTCGCCGCTGGAGGTGGCCCTCAGCGTGGCGGACAGGTCTGGTGCGCGCAAGTCTGCGGTCTGAAATCCGGGGCTGTGATCGGCTTCGCTTGGAAAAAAGGAAATCGCCATGCAGCTTTTGAGGACAATATCGGCCAGATGTGTGGGGGCGGGCGTGTTCGCTCTGGCGGCGCTCAATTCCAGCGCACTGGCTCAGGAGTTAAGCGTTGAAGAGCGCCTTGCCGCGCTTGAAGGCCAAGGCTCGGCCTATGTCGATAACAGCTATCTGTTTTTGATCGGCGGATTGATCGTCATGCTGATGGCGGCGGGCTTTCTCTGCCTTGAGGCGGGGCTGGTGCGGTCGAAAAATGCGGCCATGCAGTCGATGAAGAATGTCGCGCTATTTTCTGTGGCGGGGCTGATGTTCTGGCTGGTCGGTTATAATATGGCCTATCCATCTTCCACGCTGTTTAGCGGATTGCTTGGCACGAGCCCCGGCCCGTGGAGTGGCGGCGATGTCTCGGCGGCTGGTGAAGCGGGGTATGCGCCTGCGTCTGACTGGTTCTTCCAGATGGTGTTTGTCGCGACCGCCGCCTCGATTGTGTCGGGCACCGTGGCCGAACGGGTCAAGCTCTGGCCCTTCTTGATCTTTACGGCCATTCTGACCGCTTTCATCTATCCGATTGTGGCCAGCTGGGAGTGGGGTGGCGGCTATCTTGATACGGTGCA
>CALLCD010000233.1 GCA_938049795.1 uncultured Hyphomonadaceae bacterium
CCCGTCACCCCGCCTTCGGGGGTCGGCTGTGATCCGCCCAGCGCAGTGATGGTCATCTGCTGACCGCCCGCAGACAGGATTTCCGCCCGTTCAACGCCGCGCGACCAGAACGGAATATCGAACGCCTCAATCGCGACATTGGAAAATCCGAGCCCCCGCAGCTCGGCCACCGCCCAGTCACGCGCGCGCGCCTCGGCGTCTGAGCCAGCCAGCCTTGGTCCGATTTCCGTCGTCAGATCCTCGACGAACTGCAAGCCGATATTGTCCTCAAGCCCCGCAGCCATAAGTTTCGTGACGCCTTTGGCCGCATCGCGCTCAAGCGGCGCAGGTTCGACGGGCTGGGCCAGTGCCAGTGGACTAAGAAGGACGGACGCCAACACGGCAGCAATAGATGTTTTCATAGCGGGGGAACACTCCTGATCAATCAGCCTCACCTGTAGGGTTTGCGACCAACGCGGTCTAGCATTTTTGTCTGTGCATCGCCGACCGACCAACCCGATGCGCGGGGTTTGGTTGATTTGCATGCGGTCGATGCGGTCAACCATATCGATATTCATGATGAGTTCATAGGAAATCGGCTATCTCCAAGTTGGGATGGAGACCATCACCGCGCCGATCGCTATGGGGCCAAAGCGGACGGCGCTGCAGCATATTTCGTTTAAATTGGTCCGTACAAACAAGGACCTAAATATGCCTGAATTTCTGAACTCGATTGACTTGCAACAATATTTGCCCGGGGCCATCGGCTTTGCGACAAATATCCTGCTTGCCATTGTCATATTCATCATCGGTAGCTGGATTGCTGGCAAAGTTGGCAAGTTTGTCGCCGGGCTTGGCAGCAAATATGCCCATCTCGACAGCACGCTCTTTACCTTTCTGGGAAGTATTGCGCGCTATGTGATTCTCGCCTTTGTCATCATCGCCGTTCTGAACCGTTTTGGTGTTGAAACCACATCTATTGTTGCCCTGCTTGGTGCGGCGGGTCTGGCTGTTGGCCTCGCGCTTCAGGGGGCCATGTCCAATCTGGCTGCGGGCGTCATGCTGCTGATCTTCCGGCCCTACAAGGTTGGTGATTTTGTCGATGCGGCAGGCATTTTCGGCAATGTCGAAGAGATCAGCTTGTTTACCACTGTTCTGCAGACCTTCGACAATCAGCAGATCATCATTCCGAACGGATCCATCTGGGGCGCCACCATCACCAATCACAGCCACCATCCGGTGCGCGGTGTCGAGATGAAATTCTCTGTCGCTTATAGTGTCGGCGTCGATCAGGCCAAGACGGTCATCAACAAAGTCCTCGCTGACCATCCGCACATTGTGGCCGATCCAGCCCCTTTCGTCGAAGTGGAAACGCTCGGCCCTTCAGCTATGGAGTTTGTCGTGCGGCCATTTACCGAAGGCGCGCACTATTTCGATGTGCGGTATTCGGTCCCCGAACAGATGAAGCAGGCGTTTACGCAAGCAGGCTTTGAAGTGCCCTTCCCGGCCACCAAAGTTCTTATGGACAAATAGAGCCGCACTTTAGCTCGGACAAATAGCAAAACGGCCCTCGCAAAACGGGGGCCGTTTTTTGTCGCGCAAATGACCTAAGGGGGCTCAGTCTCGCGCGGCGACGATATCGGAGGCGGTCACTGGCCCCGTCAGCATCGCTTTGAATGCGTCCCAGCGTGCGTCCGTGTCCGCGCCTGCCGCCTCGACCCACTCACCTGCCAGATCGCGGCCAATATTGTAATTGATGACATAGCCGCGATAGGTGTCGATAAAATCGACGCGCTGGGCGGACTTCTCAAGGCTTGCCAGATAGTAGCGCTGGATCAGCGGGATCGCCTCGTCGCGCGTGATCGCCCCGTCGAGATATTGCCGCGCAATCTCGTTGGTTGCATGCGAGAGTTGGCCGGTCAGCGCATTGAGCGCGGCAAGCTTTGACGCGTCCGCAGGGTCGAGCCCTGCCATCGGAAACAGAACCTCACGCTCGAAATTGATTTTCTCATCATCGGGAAAGGCCAGCGCAATGCCGTAATTGGCTGACCCTTCCGCAATCGGCCCAAACGGACCGAACAGCGGATTGACCGTGTATTCAATCCAGCCGCGTGCCCCGACCAGTTCGCGCTCGATAAACAAGTTCCAGACATGATGCCCCGGATAGCCTTCATGACAGCCCAGATCGACGGCGCGGTCGATGATGATCGGGAAGTCCGTATTGATCTGGATCAGACTTTCATACCCGCCCTGATAATAATTATAGCCCGACCATGATTTGTCTGTGACGAACTCCATGCGGAACGTCTCGCCCTCGGGCAGATCGAAATGCGCCTCGGTCCGGCTGCGGCATTCGGCAATGGCGCGGTCGAATACGGGCTGCAATTTGTCTTTCGGAATGGCAAGCGAATTGCGGAACGCATCGACCCGTGTGGCCAGATCCCCCTCGCCCGGAAGCAGCGCGTCAATCTGAGCCAACACAGCGTCATAGTCCGCCAGATCATAGACCGGCGGGGTGACATCATAAATCTCGGAGACTTCGGTATCGAACGACACCGCCTCGCCCGTGACAACTTTAAGCCGCACAGCCATCGCCCGCAGCAATTTCTCAAGCTGGGCTTTGCGGACCGTCTCGGCCTCGCCGGATGCTGTGTGTGCGGCCAAGCGCGCCTGCAAATCCGTAATACCGCCAGCTAAAAGCTCCGCGTCAGGGGGCAGCCCGTCCGCATCCGCCCGCCAGACAGAGGGGCCGTGATAGGCGTCAACATAATTGGCATCGAGCCGGCCCATATGCAGGGCGAGTTTGACAAAGTCCGCGCCCATCGCATCCATCGGATTGGCGAAGCTGACCGTCTCGCCCGCTGCACGTGTCTGATCAATCCAGTCGCTGATCGGAAGCGTTGCGGTCGCTGCATCATAGATGGCCTCGGACGACACAGATGCCTCCGGCTGGGCAGGATCAGAGGGACCACATGCGACAAGGCAAGCGGCGGCAAAACTCAGAGCAAAGGTCTTCATCAAATCAATCCTGCCAGTGGTGAGCTTGGATCAGCATAGCGCTTCTTACCCATCCGGCCAGCCAGATACGCTTCGCGCCCCGCAATCACCGCATGTTTCATCGCCCGCGCCATGCCGATCGGATCGCGCGCTTCGGCAATCGCGGTGTTCATCAGCACGCCATCACAGCCAAGCTCCATCGCAATCGCTGCGTCCGAGGCTGTGCCCACACCCGCATCGACAATCACCGGCACGCGCGCCTGTTCGACAATCAAACGAATGTTCACCGGGTTCTGTATCCCGAGCCCCGAGCCGATCAGCGAGCCAAGTGGCATAATCGCCGCGCATCCCGCGTCTTCCAATCGCCGCGCATAGACCGGATCATCCGAGCAATAGACCATGACCTCGAAGCCGTCCTTGATCAGCGCTTCGGCAGCTTTCAGCGTCTCGGGCATATCCGGATAGAGCGTCTTCTGATCGGCGAGCACTTCAAGCTTGACCAAATCCCAGCCGCCCGCCTCGCGCGCCAATTTCAGCGTCCGCACCGCCTCGTCAGCCGTAAAGCATCCGGCAGTGTTCGGCAGATACGTATAGCGCGCCGGAGAAAGATGATCGCCAAGCCGGTCTTCGTCGGGATTGGACAGGTTCACCCGCCGCAAGGCCACCGTGACCATATCCACCCCCGCCGCCTCGGCCGCTTCAGCGTTCTGCGCATAGCTTGCATATTTGCCCGTGCCGATAATCAGCCGCGATTTGAAATGCCGCCCGGCGACGGTCAGCGTGTCTCTATTTTTCTGTGTCATCTCCAGCGTTTAAGCAAAAAGCGCGGTCCTAGCAAGCCGATTTACGCCGCCTTGATTTTTTCAGGCAGCGCAGCTAATTCTAATAAATGAAGATTGATTGAACATGATAACTTATAATCGAAACACAGCGATCTCCGAACTAAAATCACAGTCCGTACAAGGACTGGAGTTACTTTGTCCCACGGCAAATTGTCGTCAAAAAGTTGCGATTCCAATAACCCAATTCCCCGATGATCTAACCTTGGATATTATCCATTGGACCACTTCATGCTCTGTATGCGGTCGATCCGAGGTGTATGCTACTCCGATGCTAGTGCTCACCGACAGTAATGCAGTTCTGGAAGCGCCTACACGTCTTGCCTATGAGGATCCAGCGACTAGGCAGGAAATAACACAGGGTATTATGCATTTGTGCCAATTGTATCCAGACTATGTTGAGAGGCGCGCGGTGCAAATGGCCAAGGATCAATTGGCGAAAACCAAAAACCAGAGTTGGAGCGAATTGAGCCTGACGGATCAGACCAGTATTATCGAAAATAATGAAGCTGAAATTGTGGAGGGCCACTTCTTAAAATTGGGCAAATTCTTCATAAGCGCAGCATTGGGCATCCCCGCCTTTTTGTAATCAGATAGCTGGTGGTAGTCTTGACCAAAAATTAGATGTCATTCCCAAACCTACTCAAGGCTCAGCAGCAAGCTCGCTTCGGCTCACCCCCCACCGACAAACTGCACCACTTCGAGCCGGTCGCCGTCCTCAAGCATTGTGTCGGCATGGGCGGATTTGGGGACAATTTCGAGATTGCGCTCGATGGCGATGCCGCGCGGGTCTCCGCCTAGCGTTTCGACAAAGGCCGCAAGGCTTGTTCCGGCGGCAATTTTGCGTGTTTCACCGTTCAAAATAATCTGCATGATCGTGCGGTCTCCAATACTGACGGGCTTGCCATGTCCGGCGATACAGAGCAAGACGGGGATAAGATGTCAAAACCAGTCTATATTCTCAATGGCCCGAACCTCAATCTATTGGGCACCCGCGAGCCGGACATTTACGGCTCCGACACGCTGGGCGATATTGAAGCGCGACTCAACACATTGGCCGGTAACGCGAAAATCGTGTTCCGGCAGACCAATCATGAGGGCGAGCTTGTCGATTGGGTGCAGGAAGCCTCCACCCAGGCGGGCGCTCTGATCGTCAATGCGGGCGCTTACACGCACACATCGGTCGCCCTTCACGATGCCCTGCGCGCTTGCGACGTGCCGATCATCGAGGTTCATCTGTCCAACCCTGCCGCGCGGGAATCCTTCCGCAAGCGCAATTTTGTTGCTCCGGTGGCCAAAGGAACGATTGCCGGTTTTGGCGCTCAAGGCTATGAGTTAGCGCTTCAGGCAGCTCTCAAACTGATCACATAAGGAATTCAAGCGTATGAGCACTGGCAAATCCAAACTAGATACGGGCCTTGTCCGCGAACTTGCCTCGATTTTGCGCGATGCGGATCTGAGCGAAGTTGAAGTCGAGCATGATGGCTTGCGCATTCGGGTGTCAAAGCCCGCCGCAACTGTGGCAACCTATACCGCAGCGCCCGCGCCCGCAGCCCCCGTCATTGCAAGCCCCGCCGGCATGACCACCGAAACGGCCCCGCCCGCAGAGACCAATGCCGTGCCCGCAAATGCCGTGACATCGCCAATGGTTGGCACCGTCTATTTTGCCTCAGAGCCGGGCGCAGACCCGTTCGTGTCGATTGGCGACAAGGTGAAAAAGGGACAGACGCTGATGCTCGTTGAAGCCATGAAGACCTTCAATCCGGTCGAAGCGCCCCATGACGGCACCGTCACCGCCATCCTTGCCAGCGATGCGCAGCCGGTCGAGTTTGGCGAACCGCTGATCGTACTAGAATAGGATCGTTTTCAAATGATCGAGAAAGTCCTGATTGCGAATCGCGGCGAGATTGCCCTGCGCATTCACCGTGCCTGTAAGGAAATGGGCATTGCCACCGTGGTCGTCCATTCCGAAGCGGATGAACAGTCTATGGC
>CALLCD010000234.1 GCA_938049795.1 uncultured Hyphomonadaceae bacterium
TGCGCCTTGCGCACTGCCGTTTTGACCGCCATCAAGTTCGCTGTCGCCACCAAGCCGCACCCGCCACTTGTCCACAACCAGCCGGTCGCCGCGACGCCGCGTCCGGATAATCGTCCGTGTGCGCTCGGATGCGCCCGTTTCAAAACCGGACAGGATGGCGATCTGCTCAACCTCTTTTTGCGCAGTCGCCGACCCATCCGCGTTCCCCACCAGCACTGTTCCAACCCCGAACAGCGCCAATCCCAGAACCAAACCAAACCGAATAAAATATGCCATGTGCGGACGTGAACACTTTTCCGCCACACCGCCAGCGCCTTCATCCCCAAGGCGAATTCTCGCTAGGTATTCCCCCAACCGGCATAAGCGATCAGCGCCAGCACGATCACCAGCCCGAACCAGCCCCACCATGGCGCAAACGCCTCCCGCCGCTCAGGTTCGGCGGGCTTTCCGGTCTGCGCGAGCGCCGCTTCCATCTGGTCCATCACTTGCGGCAATCGCTTGAGCCGGTCGGCCACCTCGCGCACATTGTTGGCCACCAGCTTTGCCGCGCCTGCCGGTCCAAACTCGGTCTTGATCCAGTCCGACACAATCGCCTCGGAGGCGTCCCAGATATTGTGCGCCGGATCAATGCTCCGCGCGACGCCCTCGACCTGCACCATCGTCTTCTGAAGAAGGACCAGTTCAGGCCGCAAATGCATGCCGAACTGATGGGTATAATCGAGCAATTGCAAGAGCAGTTTGCCCATCGAAACTTCTTCGGCAGGGCGGCCATGGATCGGCTCGCCAATCGCCCGCAAGGCTTGCGCGAAATCCCCCACCGACCGGTCCGCAGGCACATAGCCCGCCTCGAAATGCACTTCCGCAATGCGCGTATAGTCTCGCCGGATAAAGCCCCAGAGGATCTCCGCCAGAAACCGCCGCTCGGCCATGCCAATCCGCCCGACAATGCCGAAATCGACCAGCGCAATCTTGCCCTCGGGCGTCAGGATCATATTCCCCTCGTGCATGTCCGCGTGGAACACGCCGTGCCGGATCGCATGATTGAGAAACCCTTGGGTGACCGAATTGGCAAGCCCCACGCGGTCAAGCCCCTCGCGCTCGAACACGCCGGGTGTGGTCAGCGGCACCCCGTCCACCCAATCGGTCGTCAGCACAGCTCGGCCAGAGCGTTCCCAGTCCACCGCCGGCACGACAAAATGCCCGTCTTTCAGCGAGCGTTCGCGCAACTCGTCGGTCGCGCCCGCCTCCAGCGACAAGTCCAATTCCTTCAGCATACTGTCAGCCACAGTCTGGACAAAGGCGACCGGCTCCATCCGCCGCGCCTCGACCGATGCTTTCTCGACCCGCGCAGCCGCGCGTTTCATCGCCCGCAAATCCAGCCGGATCTGCACATCGACCCCCGGGCGCAAGATCTTGACCGCTTTGGCGTCCGCCCCCTCGCCCATGCGGTGCACTTGCGCCAGAGACGCCGCCGCCACCGATGGCCCAAGCCCCGCAAAAAGCCGCTTCGCCTCGCCCGCGCCAAATTCCGCCGCGAGCGCCGCCTCCGCCTCGGCTTGGGAGACGGCGGGAAGTTTGTCCTTCAGCCGAGACAAATCCTGCGTTGCCTCAACGCCAAACACATCCGGCCTTGTGGCGATGAATTGTCCAAGCTTGATATAGGCGGGGCCAAGCCGTTCGAGCGCGGTGGCCAGTCTTTCCCCGGGCCGCCCTTTCGCTCCGCCTGCAAACACCCGCAACACCCCGCCCGCAAATCGCGCAGGCGCAGGCATCCGCGACTTATACTCCTCGGGCAGCACAACATCATGGCGCACAAGCGAGACACCCGCGCGCAGCAAGCGCCAATAATCAGACAGAGCGGCAAACATCAGACCGCCCAGCCCGTGTGCAGCGCCGCTATCCCGCCGGAGAAATTCGTCACACGGACGTTTGAAAAGCCAGCCTTGCGCACTTCATCCGCAAACGCATCTTGTTTCGGAAACCGCCGGATCGACTCAATCAGATATTGATAGCTCTCGCGGTCCCCTGCCACCATCGCGCCGAGCGGCGGGATCACCGCAAAGCTGTAGGCGTCATATCCTTTTTGCAGCATCGGCGCGGTCATATGCGAAAATTCAAGCACGGCCAGCCGCCCGCCCGGTTTGAGCACACGGCGAAACTCGGCGAGCGCATTGTCTCTGTTGGCCACATTCCGTATCCCGAACGAAATCGTCACCGCGTCCGCGCATTTGTCCGGAAACGGCAGCGCCTCGGCGTCCCCGCACACCCAATCCATCCGCCCCTCAAACGCGGCCATATCCTTGCGCGCCTTGCCCGCCATCAGCATGGCATCATTAATATCGCAGACAATCGCGGTGGCCGATGGAGACAGCCCGTGCCGCGCGCCCGCTTTGTCCGCCCGCTCGAGAAAGGCTTTGGCGATGTCGCCCGTCCCGCCTGCGACATCAATCAGCCGCTCGCCCGGCTGCGGGTTCAGCCGCGCCAAAGTGTCCGACTTCCAAAGCCGATGCACGCCCGCCGACATCAGATCATTCATCACATCATATTTCGACGCCACCGAGCGAAACACGCCCTTCACCCGCGAGACTTTCTCGTCGCGGCTTACGTCCTCAAAGCCAAAGCTGACCTTATCGTCTGGGGCGGGTGTATCTGTCATGCCATGATCCATAAGCCAAAATGCCTATCAAACCCTATATGGCAAACCCGCACGGGGCGCAAAAGGCATGGGGCGCTTGGTCGCGGGGCTCTCTCGGCGTCGGAGGGGACGTTAGCGAGCGGCTTAGAATCGGTCCACTTTAAGTTTGCTTCAAAGCTCACGGTCCTTTCCCACGCCAAATCATATCAATCTCTATGGAGGAAAAATGTCCGCTGCTAATGAGTATAGAATCGTGGACAGCACGGGCAACTCCTGCGCCAACAGCTCCTCCGAATATTAAGAGCCAAATTTCCCATTTAGACCCTTCTCCATCTAGCGGTATTCCATTCGTCACTCGGAATAAAAATAACGGTCCGAGAAGGAATAAAAACAGTGAGACAAATGCAATCAACCCTGCAAAAACTCTAATCACCAGATGACGAGGCTTTTGCGTCATCAACTGGACTTTCACCAAGTGCCACAACGCAACTGCACCCGGAACTGCCAGAAGTAGGAATAAGGTGACGTTGTATGGGTAAGCTTTCTGGTCAACGTCGTAGGACGTAGCGACAAGGTAGAAAGGTATTCCGATTATCGTCAGAAGCGCTATGCAAGATTCAAATAGGCTCAGAAGTGTTGATCTTTTTATACGTTCTGGTCGGACAGCTTTATACAATAGGAAGGAAATTGCTGTCGTCGTAAGCAGAACCGCAAATATAGAATGTCCAAGACCGAATACCATATCGCTGAAGGTACCAGAGGTTAGAATTTAGTCTATACGATCGGCATCAATACCATCGGTGTTTTGAGTACATAATGCGATACTGTGATTGCCGGAGGCCAAGAATCCGTTCCGTTATCCCCACCCGTAAAATAGGAGCCACCAAAATTTACATCACACGGGATCTTTAGATTGTTCGCGCCTCTTTGAGTTAACGGCACTTCCCCAAATGACCAAAACCTGACGTCCACTCATCCCCGCGCAGGCGGGGATCTGCTGCGACAGGATTCCGGATTCATTGGACGAGATTCCCGCGTTCGCGGGAATGAGCGGACCTCGGGACCTGACCATAAATGACCCCTCAAGCATAAGCCGCGAGCACATCGTCCACCGCTCGCTCCAGATCGCGTAGATTCGCCACATCGGTCATCACATCGCAATAGGGCTGGTAGCGCAGCAGCAGACTATCCCCCGTCCCCCAGAGCGGTTTTTGTTCGGGGCTGAGCCAGATCGTCCGCTTCGCTCTTGCGGCCGCCTCACGGAAAATATCGAGCCGGCCATCGCCATAATTGGATCGCCCATCGCCGAGCACGATCAGCGTTGTGCGCCGGTCAATCTTGCTAAAATGCTCCGTCTTCAGATCAGACAGCGCCTGCCCATAATCGGTCGACGACATGCCAATCGTCTTGACGATCCGGTCCATCGCCTCGTCAAAATCATGGGTCTCAAGCTGC
>CALLCD010000235.1 GCA_938049795.1 uncultured Hyphomonadaceae bacterium
CTCGGCGAGGAACATTGAGAGGCCGGAGAAATTGTCCGTGTCCGGATCGGTGCGGGCGAGCAGGGTCATGACATCGGTGCGGGCGGCATGGGTGATCCATGTCTTGTTGCCGGTGATGGTGTAGCTTTGTCCGTCGTCTGATTTTACGGCGCGTGTGCGTAATGCGCCAAGGTCGGAGCCGGTATTGGGTTCGGTAAAGACGGCGGTGGGCAGGATGTCGGCGCTTGCGATTTTGGGGAGCCATTGGGCTTTTTGCTCCTCGGTGCCGCCGATCAGGATCAGTTCTGCGGCGATCTCGGAGCGGGTGCCGAGCGAGCCGACGCTGATATAGCCGCGTGAAAGCTCTTCGGAGACGACGCACATGGCGGTTTTGCCCATGCCGAAGCCGCCAAACTCTTCGGGGATGGTGAGACCAAAGACGCCAAGTTCGGCCATTTCCTGCAAGACGTCCATCGGGATCAGTTCGTCTTTGAGGTGCCAGTCATGGGCGAAGGGCATGACTTTTTCATTGGCGAAACGGTGGAACTGGTCGCGTACCATGCGGAGGGTGTCGTCAAGGCCGGTTTGCTCGACGGTGGCGCGGCCAAGCGCATCTGGCAGGAGGGCGGCGGCGAGGGCGAGGGTGGCTTGGGTTTTGCCGCCGGTGACGAAGCGGGTGATGGCTGGGGCGTGCAGCGCTGCGTGGGCGTCCTCGCCGAGGCCGAGATCTGCGGGGCGGATGATCTCGGTCTGGGTCATCGGGATGCCGCCCTGAAGCTGGGCGCAATATTCGCCGAATAGGATCTGGCTGAAGACATGTTCGGTCTCGCCAAAGTTGCCCTCGGCGGAGAGGCGCGCGGCCCATTCGGAGACTTGCGTTAGCGTTTCGACATAGGTGGCCGTCCACGCAAAGCCGTGGGCCATGTGTTGATGCAGATCGAAGGCTTTGCGGTCGGGTTTGCCGGTCGGGGCGAGGGTCTGGCTGACGCTGGCGCGGGCGAGGTCGAGATAGCGGGTGAGGCTCTGGACGGCGGCGGCCATCGCGTCTGGCAGGTCGGGGAAGAGGGCCGGTGCGGTCTGATTGTCTTGAACTTGCACACTCATCGCGCGGTTTCTCCCTTGTTTCTCAAGCCTCTTGCATATACTGCGCCGCAGCATTTGTCAGCCAGATTGCTGCGCTGCAGCGCGCTTTTTCGGATGGGAAGTGCTATACTTGTACGGAATTTGCAGTTGGGGGGCTGTCATTTACGAACGGGGTGCCAGCGATATGGCAGAACGAAAGCTTCAACTCGCGACACTGCAAGGTGGACGGGCGATTGCCGCCATTATGGTGGTGCTGTTCCATATCGAGATATTTATCTTTCCCCAGCGGCTTTATCCGGGGCAAGGGGTGTTTAAGGCGTTCGAGATCGGATATTCGGGCGTGGAGTTCTTTTTTGCGCTCAGCGGGTTCCTGATGGCGTATATCCATACGCGGCATTTTGGACAGGTCGAGCGGGCAGGTGGGTATCTGAAAAAGCGGATCGGGCGGATTTATCCAACCTATTGGGCGCTACTGGTGCCGCTTGTGATTTTGTGGATGCTCGTGCCCGGTGCGGGGCCGGAGACGATCGGGCTGGGACAGGTTGCCTATGATTTGAGTCTGTTGCCGACCGATGGTGAGCCGATGCTGGCGGTGGCGTGGACGCTGCAATTCGAGATGTTCTTTTATGTCATGTTCATGCTGGCAATCTTGTCCAAACGGGTTGGGTTGGCCGCGCTCGGGATCTGGTTTGCGGCCTGTTTTGTTACCTTGTTCCTGCCAACGCGGCCGTTCCCTCTTCAGTTTATCACGTCCGAATATAATCTGATCTTTCTGGGCGGAATGCTGGCGGCATATGGGTTTGATCATATCCGGCGGAACTGGATCTGGCCGCTCTTTGTGTTCGGGAGTGTTTTCTTTGTGTCTGTCGGACTTGCGGACCTTTATGAGGTCTGGCCGCTGTCAACGCCGTTCCGGACCTTCTTTATGGGCAGTGCGGCGAGCGTGATTGTGGCCGCGATGGCGGCTGGCGAGGCCAAGCGCGGTTGGTCGGTGCCGAAACTTCTCGGCGCGATTGGGGACGCGTCCTATTCGCTTTATCTCGTGCATATGCCGCTGATGACGATTGGCGCGGCTGTGATCATCAAGCTTGGGATCAATGGCTGGATGCCGATGCCGCTCATGCTGATGGGCTTGGTTGTTGGTTGTATCGCCGCGTCGTTGATCATGCATCATCTGGTCGAGAAGCCGCTGACGGGCTTGGTGCAGCGAAAACTGCAGACAGGTCAGCCGCGGGTGAGCAATGTTGCGGAGAAACTTAATGGGCTGCGTCAATAGGGGTGGTCACTGCCCTTGGTCAGCCCGGCCCTCGTAAGTGTTGTTTCCTAAACAGGTTGATGATTGGCCATGAGGAGGGCGGCGTCTACGCTTGACGGCGAAGAGATGTTGCGGCCCTCGCCTGGCGGCACGTTCAGGTCTTCATGTATGACGTCCTCATAAAGACGATCCCAGAGAGGGGAAATTTTTTCAGTTGAGAACATGATCTCTGCGGTCAGCCGCGCATTCTTGCGCAAGGTGTGTATGGCAGATGGATTTGCGATGAGGGGGTCGAGCCGATCCATGATTTCAAGTGACAGGCGTTCAACCTCGTCAGTAAAATGGGTGGCGTAAGCGTCTGTGTGCCGCAAGTGATATCGGGGTCTGATCCACTCGCCAAGGGCATCTTTTTCAAGCGGTACGACCAGCCCGTTATATTCGTCCTTCATAAATTCGGGCAGGGCACAGATGTCGGTCGTGATGGCGGGGGTGTGTTCGGCCATGCCTTCGATGACGGAGAAGCCGAATGTGTCGGAGAATGTCGGCAGAAGGGTGAAATGCGAGCGACCCAGCAACTCTCTCAGGGCGTCATTCGGGAGGCCCTCATAGTGAGTTATGTTGGGGCTCGACATAGCGCGCAGCACCGGATCGAAGAAGCCGTCTCCGGTGGGATCGGTCCAGACGTGTGCGCCCATTTGCATGGATGAGACAATGTTGACGTGGATCGGGAGGTTCCTGATACGGGCAAGTTCGGCAAGCCGGACGGCCACACAGCCGCCTTTGCGGGCGAAATGTCCGCCGACAAATGTCAGAATGAGTTGCTCTGCGGTATCGCCTGCCATCCGGTCGCGTGCCGGACCCATCCGGATGTTGGGATGCTGGACCATAGATTTGGCGTCGAGTTCATCGCCAAAGCCAAGTCTTTCCTGATGTGCGCGCATACATCTGGCTGCAAAATGAGACATGCCAATGATGCGGCGGCAATGTTTGCTTCTGAGCCGGCTCTGGAGAAAACGGGTTATCCGGGATTTTTCCGGTAGGCCATAGCATCTGGGCACGCCGGATTCGTGCGAGCAGATAAACCGCCGGCTGGTGATCGGTATTCTGTTGACGACATGTAAGAGATCGGAGCGCCAGGATGGGGCAACCACTGTCATGCCGTCCCATTCGCGCTGGATCTTGTTGAAGGGAACAAAGATATTGCGACTGAGTTTGTGACGGGAGAGGCGCGGGGAATTGAACAGGGAAGGATAGCGGTCCTTCAACAGTGTTATTGTATATTTTCTATGTCCCGCGACAGCTTCTGGCATGCCCGTGTCCCCCCCAATTGTGGAATTTATCTCAGGTTTGTTTGCTGATTACAATATGCCTACTGTAAATAGATTTTGATTTCTTGATCTTCTTTGTATGGGAGGGGGCAATTGCCCGTGTCGCGGAGAAATTTGGCCGATCGGTGAAATTTGATCCTTTGTGCAAACCATAATTCCATCTCTCTGTGCCAGAACGGGGCGATAGATAACTGTTTGGAAGTGATGGACATGGCCAAGACCGTACTCGTAATTGATGATGACCCGACCCAGAGACGCCTGCTGCAAGCGGCCGTGGAGAAGGCGGGCTTTGCTTGCCGGACGGCGCCTGATGGCGAAAGCGGTTATGCGCTGGCCAGTGACGAGGCGAACGGGATTGATGTGGTTCTGCTTGATCTGATCATGCCGGGGCTTTCGGGCATGGAGACGCTGGAGCGTTTGTTCGAACGGCGGGCGGATTTGCCGGTGATTGTCCTGACGGCGACGGGGAGCGTCGATACGGTGGTCCGGTCGATGCGCAATGGCGCGACGGACTTCTTCGTCAAGCCGGTCAGCCCCGAGCGGGTGGTTGTGTCGATCCGCAATGCGCTGAAGATGACAAGCCTTGTTGGCGAAGTGAAACGGCTGGTCAAACGCTCTGAGGGCGCGCTCGGGTTTGAGGATATGATTGCCGGTGCGCCTGCGATGCGGTCTGTCGTCAAGATGGGCAAGCGCGGGGCGGCGTCGAACATTCCGATCCTGATCCTTGGCGAAAGCGGTGTCGGTAAGGAAGTGATTGCACGCTGTATTCAGGGCGCGTCCGAGCGGGCGGGCAAGCCATTTGTCGCGGTCAATTGCGGGGCGATCCCGGAAAATCTGGTCGAGAGCATTCTGTTTGGCCATGAGAAAGGCGCGTTTACGGGGGCGGTGTCGAAATCGCTTGGTAAATTTGTTGAAGCCGATGGCGGGACT
>CALLCD010000236.1 GCA_938049795.1 uncultured Hyphomonadaceae bacterium
CGCCATTTTTTGCGCAGTTTATTGTCGTTTGGGGCGTCTTTTCGGTCGCGCGGGACGTGGACAGTGTTCATGCTTGGTTTGAGGCCGCGGATGAGGTCTTCTTCCATGCGGGCCTGATCTTCGCGGGATTTGATCCGGCAAATGTGCCGCTCGGTGGCGCCGCGTTTGTGCCAGGCCTCATGCCAGCGTTCATGTCCGATCAGCCGGCTTTTGAAATTCGCCGCCTTGCCCACATAAAGCGGCTTGAGGAAAAATACGAACCGCCGCCGCACGAAAATATAGACCCCGCCGCCATCGGGCAGCCCCCGGTCGGTCAGCGTGATCTTGAAGCGGTAATTTCGGCCGGATTCTCCGTGCCAATTGCGTCGTCTGAACAGGATCATGAGGTCTCTCCGTACCGGGTTTGGTTAACCCTAGCATGTCGAACGTTAACCCTGTTCTAACCTTGCCCACCATGTGGCGATTTATCGGTTAAAATTTCCGATCCTAAATGGAACGCTCCGTTCCGGTGTGATAATTTCACAGCCCCAAATATGGCTAAATATGCCCCTAATTACTGGGATTCGCGCTATACAGTACTTACCGTTCTGTCTTTCTGTTTGGCCTCTCTTGCATTAATCAAATGTAAACGGCATAGGCTTATGGAAGGGCTGGACTAGATTTGAAACGGCGCGGGGAGCGGTCATGACGTTCTGCGGGCCTAGCGAGAAGATATTTGAATGATCGGTAGCCTGCTCGGCATGTTGTCTACGGACATGGCCATTGACCTCGGAACAGCGAACACTCTGGTTTATGTCAAGGGACGCGGCGTCGTCCTCGATGAGCCTTCGGTCGTGGCTTACATGACCCAAGGCGGCCGCAAAATGGTCTATGCCGTGGGTGATCAGGCCAAACTCATGCTCGGCAAGACGCCTGTCAATATGGAAGCCATCCGGCCCATGCGCGACGGTGTGATTGCCGATTTCGATGTGGCCGAGGAAATGATCAAGCACTTCATTCGCAAAGTGCACAATCGCCGTGCCTTTGTGTCGCCGCTCATCATTATCTGCGTGCCAAGTTCGGCGACGAATGTCGAGCGCCGTGCCATCCACCAATCCGCGCTTGCTGCCGGAGCCCGCGAGGTGCAACTGATCGAAGAACCTATGGCCGCGGCCATCGGGGCAGGGCTGCCGATTGAAGACCCGGCCGGATCTATGGTGGTCGATATTGGTGGCGGGACGGCCGAGGTTGCCGTGCTGTCGCTGGGCGGCATTGTCTATTCGCGTTCGGTCCGTGTGGGCGGGGACAAGATGGACGAAGCCATTGTCAACTATCTGCGCCGCGAAGAACGCCTGCTGATCGGCGAGATGTCGGCCGAACGGATCAAGAAAGAAATCGGCACCGCCCGGGCGCCGGACAAAGGCTCGGGCATGACGCTCGCCATTCGTGGACGCGGAACGCTCGATGCCGTGCCGAAAGAATCCGAGGTCAACGAAGCTATGGTTGCCGAAGCCCTGCGCGAGCCGGTCACAGAGATTGTTGACGCCATCCGCATTGCGCTTGAAGCCATGCCGCCCGAACTTGCCGCTGATATTGTCGACCGGGGCATTGTGCTGACCGGCGGCGGCGCACTTTTGCGGAATTTGGACAGTGTGATCCGCGAACAAGCGAAATTACCTGTTATGATCGCCGATGATCCGCTAAAATGTGTGGTAAACGGGTGTGGCCTGGTTCTTGAAAACTACGCCAAGATGAAGGGTGTTCTCTCACCCGAAGTGTAGAGACCAAAGCGTCAACCGATTTGACGCCAGGAGGTAATAGACATGTCCCGTCAGACCGGATCAGGCCGACAAAGTCGCCCCATGCGGACGCTGGGATATGGTATTTTTGTGGCCTGTGGTCTCGGCCTGGTCCTGATCCAGTCTGCCCCCAGTATTGACCGCTGGTTCAATCCGGCCCGAACCGCCGCCAGTGACCAATTGGCAAGCGGCGATGGTGTTGGTTGGCTGCCGCGAATAACGGGCCAAACCGTGCGAAATGACCGGATTAAGGAGTTGGAAGCGGAGATTCGTGACCTTGAACGCTGGCGGGCTGCGGCGATTTCTATGGCCGAGCGTATGGAAGCTTATGAGACGATCCTGAATTTGCAAGGCGAGCCGCCCGTGCGCGGCGTGACCGCCCGGATTGTGGCCGAGAGCGACGGACCTTTCTCGCAGACCCTGTTGGCCAATGCCGGACAGGTTCATGGGGTTGAGCCGGGCTTTGTGGCGGTCAATGAAGGTGGGCTTGTTGGCCGTGTGATCCAGCTTGGCGCGCGCTCCTCGCGGGTTCTCGAAGTGACCGATTTTAACAGCCGTGTGCCAATTATGGGCGAACAGAGCGGTGTGCGGGCGATTATGTATGGCGGGCGAAATGGGCGCGGTGCGCTCGAAGATCTGCCTGAGGAAGACCAGTTTATCGACGGCGAACGCCTGTTGACCTCTGGCGAGGGCGGCGCGTTTCCGCGCGGGATTATGGCAGGTTTTGCCGCGGCGCGCGGAGAGGATTGGCAAGTTGATTTCGCTATGAAGCGTGGACGCGTCGGATATGTCCGGTTGATCCCCGAGCGTGCGATCCCGCGTCCTGAAGATGATCCTGCCGAGGCCCTCGTCGCAGACAGCAATATTCTAAGCGAGGCAGGTGCCGGAACCCGCCGGGCGGGGCAGTGATGGCCGGTTCGTCGCGTTCTGTCATGCGTAAGTCAGCCTGGGGCCGCACCGATCCCAATACGCGGCTTCTGGCAGGCGCTGCTTTGATTGCGCTCGTTGGTCTGTCCGGCCTGACGCCAAAATCCATATTCGGGCTCGAACTGATCTGGCCATATGCCGCGCTCTGGGGGGCTGCGGGCTGGGCGTCTGCGGGCCTGTCGATGCGGCCCATGTTGCTCCTATGCCTTTTCGGGCTGGCGCAAGATATGTCCTTTGTCAGCCCGATCGGCTCGTTCATGCTGGTCAATCTTGCAACCTATGGCGCTGCGGCGTTGGTCAGTGAAACCCTCGATGTCGAGGCTGATCCGATCAAGGCCGTGCTGGTTGCCGCCTTTGCTATGGGCGTCGGATTTGGGCTGATGTGGATCATGGCGAGCGCGAAAGCGGACCATGCGGTCAGCCTGTTTCCCATATTGCTGACCTTTGTCGTCACGCTGGTTCTTTTCGTTCCGGTTGCGCCTCTGTTCCGGCTTGGCCGTCGGCCCGGTGAGCGGGGGTATCGCTGATGGCCAAAATGCGCGATCTCGATCTTGAATTTTCGCGCCGCACCATGCTTGCGGCGAGTGCAGGCGGGATTGTCTGGACCACTTTGCTTGCGCGCCTGTTCCAGCTTCAAGTGCTGGAAGGGGACCGCTATGCCAGCCTTGCGGCCGAGAACCGCGTCAAGCTCGAGCTTGCCCCGCCGCGCCGTGGCCGCATCCTCGATCGGTTCGGCACTCCGCTTGGGGCCCATCGCCGTGCTGGACGGGTGACCCTTATTGGCGAACAGGTTGAAGATGTGCCTGCCACATTGCGCCGCATTGCCGAACTGATTGATCTGCCCGCCGAGCGACAGGAACGCATTGTCCGCGATGCGGTCCGACAGGCGAGCTTTGTGCCGGTGATTGTGGCTGAAGAGCTGACCTATGAGGATTTCGCGCGGATGACCGTCCACGCGGTCAGCCTGCCCGGCGTGCAAGTGGAGATGGCATCCACACGCTCCTATCCGCGCGGGCGGGACTTTGCCCATGTGCTCGGCTATGTCGCCCGGGCCAGCGAGCGCGATCTTGGCCGGCTCACCGAAGGTGCAAACCCGTCCGAGACTGAACTGATCCGCCGCCTGTTCAAACATCCCGACATGCGCACGGGGCGGCTTGGCATCGAATATCTCGCCGAGGAATGGCTGCGCGGCACAGTTGGCCGTCGCCGTGTTGTCACCAATGCGGCCGGACGCATCATCGAGGAATTGCCCAGCGATGATCTCGCCCCGCAAGAGGGCCGCGATGTCTCGATCACCATTGACGCATACTTGCAACGCGCCGCCATCGAACGGTTTGGCGACGAGTCTGGCGCGGCGGTCGTCATCGACATTGAAAGCGGCGACATTCTCGCGCTTGTCTCGACGCCGACCTATGATCCGAACGATTTCGTCAATGGCATCTCGACGGCCGACTATAATGCCCTGCGAGAGAACGACCGCTCGCCCCTGTTCCACAAAGCCTATGACGGCCTCTATCCGCCCGGCTCGACCTTCAAAATGGTCGTCGCCGCCGCCGCATTAGCGACAGGCGCGGTCTCGCCCGAGCGGCGGGTGCATTGCCCGGGGCATTACTGGTTTGCCGGTCGCAAATGGCATTGCTGGAAACGCGGCGGGCATGGCTCGGTCGATATGCACAATGGCATCAAAGGCTCATGCGACGCCTATTTTTACGAGATTGCGCGCCTGACCGGCGTTGAAGAAATTGCCAAAATGGCGCGCCAGTTCGGCTTCGGCCATCGTTGGGACATTGGCGTCACCGGCGGCAAGGCGGGCGTAGTGCCAAATGATGCGTGGAAACGCGAAGCGCTTGGCGAGCAATGGTATGAGGGCGAAACGCTGAACTTCGGCATCGGGCAGGGCTATCTCAACGCCTCGCCGCTCCAACTTGCCCTGATGACCGCGCGCATCGCCACCGAAGGCCGCGACATTCGCCCCAATCTCATCGGCGTCGGCCCGCGTCCGCCCGAGGCTGACATCGCGGCGGCCAATCTCGATCCGGAGATTATGCAGCGTATGAAAGCGGGCATGTTCGGGGTCACCTCCGAGCCCGGCGGTACGGCCCGCAGCTCTGGCGATCTTGGCCTTGGCGGTCCGCGCCTTGCGGGCAAAACCGGCACCGCGCAGGTCCGCCGGATCACCACCGAAGAGCGCAATTCCGGCGTCCGCAAAGGCGCAAGCCTCGACCGCAAATTGCGCGACCATGCCCTGTTCGTCGCCTATGCGCCCGCTGACGATCCAAAATACGCCATCTCCGTCATTGTCGAGCATGGTGAGGGCGGCAGCCGCGCCGCAGCCCCTGTTGCTCGCGACATTCTCGCCTATGCGCTCAGAACCGATTCGCGCCGCACACCATCCTATGCCCAGACCGCCTCGCGCACCGATGCGCCTGCCAGCACAAGAGGCACGCCATGAGTTGGTCCGGCGAAATCCGCAGTGCCGGCACGAGCCGCGCGCGCCGCTTTGGTCGGCAAACCAATTTCGACAAGCTTGGCCGTATGCCGTGGGGCCTTGTTGCGCTGATTGTGGGCTTGGCCGTCTTTGGCACGGCGATGCTCTATTCCTCAACGGCCACCAATCCGGCGAGCGCCGACCTGCCCGCCAAGCATTTCACCCGCTTCCTGATCTCTTTCGTGCTGATGATCGGCCTTGCATTGACCCCGATCACGTATTGGAAACGGGCGGCGTTCCCCGCTTATGGCGGCGCGCTTCTTTTGTTGATTGCGGTCGAGTTTTTCGGCGTCAGCGGCGGCGGCGCAGAGCGCTGGCTCGAGCTTGGTCCTGTCCGCTTGCAACCATCAGAATTTATGAAACTCGCCCTCGTCATGGCGGTGGCCCATTATTACCAGATCACTTTGCGAGACAATTCGGGCGGCTTTCTGATCCATATCCCCGCCGTGCTCATGGTGCTTGCGCCCGCCGCTTTGATCTTGCGCCAGCCTGACCTTGGCACCGCGCTGACCGTGGTCGCGGCCGGTTTGGTCATCATCTATTTTGCCGGTCTGTTCTGGCGGCTTATTCTGCTCGCGCTGGTTGGCGGCGTGGTGGGGGCGCCGTTTGCGTATTTTTATGTCCTGAAAGACTATCAGCGCGCCCGCGTTGAAACCCTTTGGAACCCAAGCGCTGATCCGCTGGGCGCAGGCTATCAGAGCGAGCAGGCGAAGATTGCCATCGGCTCGGGCGGCTGGGACGGGAAGGGCTTTACCCAAGGCACCCAGAGCCAGCTCGATTTCATCCCCGAACAGCATACCGATTTCATCTTCACCGTCATGGCCGAAGAGTTTGGCTTTCTCGGCTCGGCGTCGATGCTTCTGGTCTGGGCGACCGTCATCGTCTGGGGCTTTTTGATTGCCATGCGGTGTAATTCGAATTTTGGCCGATTCGCTGCCGTTGGGGCGGTGGCGACGATTGCCTTTTATGTTGCGTTCAATGTCGGCATGGTGGCCGGTCTTTTGCCCGTGGTTGGCATCCCCATGCCGCTGATCTCTTATGGCGGCACAGCCATGCTCACCGTCATGGCCGCGTTCGGCCTGATCCTGTCGGTTCACCTGCATCGCGACGTTAAAGCGCCATAATGCGAATAAACGCACCTGTGCCAGCGTGTTTGCGTTGACCTTTCGTGCGCGCTCTTTAGTCTCCACGCAATAATCTACTTTGCTGGGAGGCATGATCTATGGCCGCGATTGGTCGCAAGACGGACACTTGGGGTTCGCGATACGGATTTATTATGGCGGCGGTTGGCTCGTCGGTTGGCCTTGGCAATTTCTGGCGCTTTCCGTTTACCGCTGGCGAGAATGGCGGTGGGGCCTTCATCCTGATCTATCTCGTCTGTGTATTGCTTTTTGGCCTGCCTGTGCTGATGGCCGAATATGCGCTGGGCCGCAAATCCGGCCGCTCTGCCATTGACGGGGTCAAATATCTCGCGGCAGAGGAGGGCAAGAGCAAAGCATGGGTGGCGCTAGGCTGGATCGGCTCTCTGGCCGCCTTCGGCATCCTGACCTTCTATATGGTGATCTCGGCGTGGGTTGTAGATTTCATTCCCCAAGCCTTTTCGGGAAGCTTTGGAAGCTTACTGTCCGATGCGGAAGTTCTTAATGCGAACATTGGTGTAAGTGCAGCGGCGATCAATGAACAGATACAAGCTATTGATCTGGCCAAGGGCTGTGGGTTTATCGAAAATGGTCTCATCACCCAGCCAACAACCAAGATTGACGGTGTGGAGCAATTGCGGGATTTCGCGGCGGGTGATGTATCCGGGTGCAGGTTCGGGCATCGCACCGGCAACACGTTCCACATTATAATGCTTCTGGCCGGTTTTGTTGCAATCAATGTTTTCGTCTTGTCCCGTGGGGTCAAAGGCGGGATTGAAAAAGCTGCCAGTATTTTGATGCCCCTTTTCTTTGTTCTGCTGGTTTTTATTGTCGGCTTTTCGCTGGTGACAGGCGATGCTGCGCAAGCGACCGAATTCCTGCTGGCACCTGACTTCTCCGCGGTAACTTTTGAGACCTATCTTGCGGCCGTCGGACAGGCTTTCTTCTCGATTGGCGTGGGCTCATGCCTGATGATCACCTATGGGGCTTATCTGTCGCGTGACACAAATATTGCGCGATCCTCGGTCGTTGTTGCCGGAGCTGACACATTTGTCGCGATGATTGCCGGGTTTGCCATCTTCCCGATCGTCTTCGCTTTTGGGGTTGATCCAGCAGGTGGCGCAGGGCTTTTCTTCGTGTCCTTGCCAATAGCCTTTGGTCAAATGCCCGCTCTGGTCGGCGGGGCCTTTTTCGTCCTCGCTCTGTTTGCCGCGCTGACCTCGTCGATCTCGCTCATGGAGGTGGGCGTGTCGTGGCTTGAGGACCGGAATGGCATTGGACGGCCCAAGGCAGCGATGATTGTTGGTGGGCTCTTATTCCTCATCGGTTGCCTCTATGTTTTCGACGGGGCGTGGATCGACATCATCGACTTCTTCACCGGCCAGATCATGTTGCCGCTTGGCGGGATACTGGTCTGCTTCTTCGCAGGCTGGGTGCTCAGCCGTGATACGATGTCGAGCGAGTTCGAAAACCCGACCGTCATGTCTGTCTGGAGCTTTGCCTGCCGGTTTGTGGTGCCGCCCGCGGTTGCGTTCATTCTGGTCTTCGGCGCGTTGCAAACCGCGCAGGGGAATGGCTGGATCCTGCTGCCGGAATTTTTGCACGGTTTACTTCCGCCGCCGCCCGCTTAAGCGCGAAGAGGAGGCCTGAGAGCTAAAGAGGGGCGATGCGGCGATGGCTGCATCGCTCCTTGTTTTTTCCGCTCTTCCCCCACGAGTCTACAAATCAGTCTAATAGACTCGATTGTAGACTTTTGACGCCCTTAAGAGACTCCGGTTTGCGGGGGTTTAGGCGTAGACATCCGCGAACTTTTCGGTCGCCTGTATCAGTTGATCGACAATGCCATGTTCGAGGCTCGAATGGCCCGCATCAGGGATGATGTGCAGGTCCGCGCGCGGCCACGCTTTCTTGAGCGCCCATGCGGTTGAGAGCGGGGTCACGACATCATAGCGGCCATGCACAATCGTGCCCGGTATGCCGCCAAGCTTGGCCTTGATCTGGTCAAGCAGCCATGTATCGCTCGGGAAAAAGCCCTGATTGACGAAATAATGGTTTTCGATTCGGGCAAAAGCATCAACAAAATCAGCGTCTTCGAAGCGCGGCGGGGCTTGGCCGGTTGTTCGCATCGTGATCGTTTCGCCTTCCCAGCAGGCCCAGGCGCGCGCCGCTTGCAGGCGCTCTGCTTGATTGTCAGACATCAGCCGCCGATTAAACGCGCCGAGCAGGTCATGGCGTTCTTCGGCGGGGATCGGGGCGACATAGCGGTCATAGGCGTCCGGAAACAGCCGGCTCGCTCCATCTTGGTAAAACCAGTTCAGCTCGGCTTTGGACACTAGAAAAATGCCTCTTAAAACAAGGCCAAGTACGCGTTCTGGGTGTGTCACCGCATAGGCCAGCGCCAGCGTCGAGCCCCATGATCCGCCGAAAACCAACCATTTTTCAATGCCCAGCAATTTTCGCAAAGCCTCGATGTCCTCGATCAACGCCCAGGTGTCATTCTCACGCAATTCCGAGTGCGGGGTCGATTTCCCGCATCCGCGCTGGTCCGTGAGCACGATCCGGTAGCGGTGAGGGTCAAAGAAACGACGCATTTCAGGGCTAGACCCACCTCCTGGTCCCCCATGCAGGCCGATGACGGGCACCCCGCGCGGGTGGCCGGATTCTTCCCAGTAGATTTCATGGAGGTCTGACACCCGCAATCGACCTGTCTGACGGGTCGGCAAAGGTGGAAACAGGGTGCGGCGTGAAAGTGATTTGTTCATACATCTTTCACCTAAACGCAGTTATACTAGAAATATAGACTAGACGCACAATTATGTGTGTGTATTGATATTTTCGTGATCGGAACGCTGAGGGTAATGGATGCTTAAGTCGGGCATTTTCGTAATGGCTGTTGCAGTTTGCGCGCTTGGTGGCTGCGCGACGGTGTCAGTGATTCCAGGGGCGGCACCGGCAGAGAAAACCATCTCTCTCCAACAATCCGAACTGCGCGCCGCTGCGGCAGAATTTACCCAAGAAGCAACAGACCGGCATTGGATCGCCAAAGAACATGGCGTCATGCGATTTGCCCGTGTGCTCGCTCATGGCGGCGATGCGCTTGGCGAAGGTGAGCGCGCCCGCGAAACCTATGCCGAGATGATCGGTGTCGGGCACCGTGACGCAGCCTCGATTGCGCTCAGCCTGTCTGCGGATGTCAATGACGCTTCGGCCCTGTTGTCGGCCCTGTCACAGACCGCCCAAAGCTTCCTCGCGAGCGATGATCCGGACCGGATGATCACCACCCGCGCCGACCTTGTCAGCTTCGAGCGGACATTGGTTCAGGCCCAGCGGGTGCGCAGAAATTTCGCTGATATTTTGCCTCAGATCGACACGGCTGACACAGGCTCAGTCGATGCGGCGATGGCCAAGTTCGACCGGCAAGTTGACCGCGCCCGCGGCGTGGCAGATCGGCTTGCACGCGACTATACCAATCGCAATGCACAGGCTGTCTCATGATCATCTGCCTGACGCTTGCTGCGCTGGCTCTGGCGCGTAAATCTGTACCGGCGCTCGCCAAGTCGAAGCGCCCGACCGCCAAGTCCTAAAGACAGGGCTCCTGATAAAAACCGAAACTGACCTCGACGCGCGCGTGATCGCAGCCTATTCACATCTGTAACACTTGGTCCAAAATCGGGACGCAGAAGAGGTAGGGCGGACGCATGATTACAGCAGGGGATGAATACCCGATTCACCAGACAGCGGACCCAATTGCGGTTTCGGGAACCGACCGGAATTTCTACGACCGCTATTTCTTCAACGGCTACAGCGCTGATGGCTCTGTCTTTTTTGCTGCCGCCATGGGGATCTATCCGCATCTGAACATTATCGACGGCGCGTTTTCGGTGCTCAAGGATGGCAAACAATCCTCGATCTATTTCTCGCGCGGGCTGAACAATGAGCGCATGGACACGCATGTCGGCCCGTTTTCCGTCAGCGTGGTCGAGGCGCTCAAAACAATCCGTCTCACACTGGCCGAGACCGATGGGATTAGCTGCGATCTGACCTTTTCAGGCCGGGCGTTCCCGATTGAGGAACCGCGTTTCACCTATCGCCAGGGCGGCTCGCGCACTTTGCTCGATGTCACCCGTATGACGCAGAACGGCCACTGGCGCGGTGAGATCATGCTTGACGGCGAGACGATTACGGTTGGCGAAGGCTGGTCAGGAACGCGCGACCGGAGCTGGGGCGTTCGTCCCATTGGTGCGGGTGACGGCAATCCGGTGATCCCGTTCGAGATTCCGCAATTTTACTGGATCTGGACGCCGGTCAATTTTGCCGACCGTTCCTTCTTTTTCCACGTCAATGATGACGCCCACGGCCATCCGTGGAACACGCGCGCGGTGATGGTACGCGATGGGGCCAATGAGAGCGAGCATGGGCATCTGGCGACGGCCAAAGCGGATGTGCGCTATGTCAGCGGGACACGGCGCGGGGCGGGCTGTACCGTGGCTTTCACCGATCGCGATAACAGGTCCGGCACGCTGGAGCTGACCCCGCTCTCGCAATTTCAGATGAAGGGCCTCGGTTACCGCCATCCCAAATGGACCCATGGTGCCTTTATCAGCGAGGAACCAAGCTGGGAACGCGAAGACTGGCAGCCCGACACGTTGACCTGGGCCGATCCGCACAATTTACACATACAGGCCATCTCCAAGGCTGTGCTCACTGCGCCCGATGGCAGCGTGCATGAAGGCATTGGCAGCTTTGAGCAGCTTTTTGCCGGGGCGCATGCGCCGAGCGGGTTCAAGTCGATTATGGATGGCGCGCCATGAGCAAAGCGGTCGAAGACAAAGCGCTCGCACGCCAGATCGAGGCATATCTCTCCGGCCAGATCGCAGACGCCAGCGGGATGCGCGTGACCCTGTTGCGCCGGCTACATGGCGGGGCCTCGCGCCAGACCTATATGGTGGATGCAGAGTACACCGAGGCAGGCCGTAAGGTGACCCGCGCGCTCATTTTGCGCCGTGATCCGCCTGACAGTCTGATCGACACGGAACGCCGCGTCGAGTTTGCTGCGATCCAGTCAATGGAGGGGGCGGGTTTGCCTGTGCCCAAAGCCCTGTTTCTGGAAGAGGGCAGCGAGGCGCTTGGCGCGCCATTTTTTGTCATGGAGCGTATCGAAACGGGTGTTCCTGCGCAGCCGTTCCGGCTTGAAGCGCTGGACCCGCACAGGGAGAGCCTTGGCCGCCAGATCTTCCGCCATATTGGTGCGATAGCGGCGGTTGATCCGGCTGGCTCGCCGCTCTCGGAAGTGATTGATACGCCCGCGCTGGACGCCTGCTGGCAGCGCGAGCTCAATTATTGGGAGCGCGAGATCGACACACATGCGCGCAAGCCCGAGCCGATCACGAAAGCCGCGATCCGGCATTTGCGCCGCAATCCACCGCCGCCTGCGCAGAGGCTGTCAATTGTGCATGGCGACTTCCGCGTCGGGAATTTTCTCCACAATGAGGCGGGGCGCCTGACCGGCATTCTTGATTGGGAAATGGCCCATATCGGCGACCCGTATGAGGATTTTGCATGGATGACCGATCCGCTCTGGTCTGGCGGTGATCTGGCGCGTGCGGGCGGGCTGGTGGCTTGGCCTGAAGCGATTGGCGAATGGGAGCTGACGTCGGGCTGCAAGTTTGATTTTGGCGCATTCGAGTGGTGGTCGATCTTTGCCTCGGTCAAAGCGATGGGCATCTGGATCAGTTCGGCGCGTGCCTTTGCGGACGGGGCAAATGATGATCCGATCCTCGCTTGGTCGGGCTGGTTCACCCACGCCGCCCATGAGCGTATTCTCAGCGCGCGCCTGTCGTCGAAATACAAAGCCTAGGAGAGAGAGATGAGTGATATTGCAATGATCCTCGACCGGCTGGGCAAAAAGTTGTCGATTGATGTCAGCCCGCATTTAGAGGGCCATTATGCCGGTGGGCATGTGATTATGGCAGGGTTGTTGACGATGATGGCGTCCGAGCAGTTTGACGGCCTCGTGGACCGGCTCCTCGCGGACATTGGCGATATGCGCACGCTTCTGATCGATGGCGGTGTCGATGTTGGGGACACGCGGACGCGCAGTTTCAAAGTCAGCGCGGTGCAGGAGGTCCATAACCGGCTGTCGGCCGAACTTATCACACTGCAGGAGCGGATCGAGCTGCTTGATGACCCTGCTTCCAGGGCGCTTAATGCCCGCATCTGGCGCTATTTCAGCGAAGGGGCCGAAGCGCGGATGCCGACCATGCCGGACTTTGCCGACGCGCGGGCGGAGGTGCTGGCCGAACTGGAACAGGCGGGCGAATGAGCCGAAACTGGCGCGCGACCGGATTTGGCGTAGCGCTTTATCTCCTGGTCGGGGCCAATCTGCCGTTTCTTCCGGTCTGGATGGAAAGCGAGCGCGGGCTCAGCGGCGGGCAGATTTCGGCCATTATCGCGGCGGCGACGCTGATCCGCATTTTTGCCGGTCCGATGATTGCTGCCGAGGCCGAGCGGCGCGGATTACGCAGGGTGCTTGGCGCATTGGCGCTGGTGACATTGCTGTCTTATATCGCGCTATTTCCGGGCGGGCCGATCCTGCTTGCGGCGATGTTATTGGTTGGAACCTATGTCATGTGGGGCGTGCTGTCGCCTTTGACCGAGGGCTTGCTGATCGCGAGCACGCAGGAGGGGCGGCCGGATTATGGTGTGGCGCGGGCGCTTGCGTCTGCGGGGTTTATTGTGTCGAGCCTTTTGGTTGGCGCGCTGGTTGAGGGGTTTGGGCCGGATTGGGCGCTTAGGGCGATGATCGGGGCGGCATTTGTCTTGTGTCTTGCGAGCCTGATCCTGCCCGAAGACCGGCCCGCTGCGGCGCGCCGTCCGGGATTTGTGCAGACTTTGAGAGAGGGGTTCGGGCTTTATCGTAACCGGCGGCTTTTGTGGCTGGCTTTGAGTGTGTCGCTGATCCAGTCCGCCCATGCCTATTACTATAATCTGGGGTCGAATGTCTGGCTCGGGCAGGGGGTGGAGGCGGGCCATTTGGGGGCGCTTTGGTCGGTTGGGGTTGCGGCGGAGATCGTGCTTTTGGTCTTTTCCGGATGGCTGTTTGTGCAATCGCGCTGGACGCCGGGTGCGCTGATCCTGCTGGGCGGGGCGGGTGCGGTTCTGCGCTGGACGCTGGCAGGTTTTGCGCCGCCGCTTTTGGTGCTTTACGGCTTGCAGGCGCTTCATGCGCTAAGCTTTGCGGCGACCCATATTGGCGGCTTGCGGTTTCTAAACGAGGAAGTTGCACCCGCTAAAGTGCCCGTGGCGATGACGATTAACAGCGCGATAGCGTTTGGTCCGATGCTGGCGCTCTTTGGCCTGTTGGCGGGGTGGTATTATGATTTTGCCGCTGGAGAAGCGGCTGGCGCGCAGGCGCGGGGTTATTGGCTGATGGCGGTCATTGCGCTGGCGGGATGCTTGTGCGCGATCCCGCTCTTAAGGCGTGTTAGCCCCAAAGTGCAGGCTCGGGCGGGCTGACAATTCCATCCGCATAAGACAGACCGTGTGGCACGTCTTCGCTGAGCCAGAGCGGGCCATCAAGATCGACAAAATCGGCAAGTGCGGCGAGCAGCATCGCAGGTGCCATCGACAAAGATCCTGCGACCATGCACCCGATCATGACTTGCATATTGGCGGCCCGCGCGGCGCGATACATGGCGATGGCTTCGGTCAGCCCGCCCGTCTTGTCAAGCTTGATATTGACCGCGCCATACCGGCTTGCAAGCTCTGTGATATTGGCCGCCGTGTGCGCGCTTTCATCGGCGCAAATGGGGACTGCGCCTGATGTGCCGGAGAGGTGTGTGTCTGCATCTGCCGGGAAGGGCTGTTCGATGAGCACTGCGCCGACCCTCGCTGCGCGGGCGAGAAAATCTGCGAACCCGTCCGCCGCCATACCTTCATTGCCGTCGAGGATTAGCTTTGCATCGGGCCGCGCCGCGTGGACCGCTTCGAGCCGTTCAATATCGCCAGCGCCGCCTATTTTCAGCTTGAGCAATTGCCCCGTGACTTGCTCTGCCGCACGGGCCATCTGGTCTGGTGCATCAAGCGTGATGGTCACCGCCGTTTGAACGGGTTTTGGCTCCGGCAAACCGGCAAGTGTCCAAACCGGCTTGCGTTTTTGCTTGGCTTCGAGATCCCAAAGCGCGCAATCGAGCGCACATCGCGCTGCGCCCGCCGGCAAAAGGCTCTGGGCGTCCGCGCGGCTCACCCCCGCTTCGATTTGGCTGCGGCAGGCTTCGATCTGCGCGATGACCGACCCGCAGCTTTCGCCATAACGGCCATAAGGCACACATTCGCCGCGCCCCATCGCGCCCTGTGTTTCAAGCGTGACCGTCACCGTCTGCGCCCGCGTTTTCGAGCCGCGCGAAATCGCAAATGCAGTTCGCAGGGGACGCGAATGTTCTTGTATTGTCAGCTTCATCGCGCGTTTATAGCCCAGATCAATAAAAATTGAAGGAGTTCGGTGGCTCGTTCTTAAGCATGGTTTGGTAGCTTGGATGAGAAAAAATAGGTAAATATGGCAAAACAAGCGCATATTGACATCAGCGTCACCCAAACCGATGGCTGTCTGATGATCTCCCCAAGAGGGGATTGGACGGTCTATACGATCGGGCCAATTGATGAGCAATTGCGCGCTTTGCCCAAAACACCCTGCCCGCCGATTATCGACCTTGGACAGCTTGAGAGCATTGATACAGCCGGCGCCTATCTGCTCGACCGGACGGCATGGCAGACCAGCGAAAATCCTGAAGAACTGAAACTGATCGGCCATCACGAGACCGCCGAGCGCTTGCTTCATCAGGTTCGCGAGGCCCGTGAAGACGTGCCGCCGGTTCCGGCGCGCCATTATGGCGTGGTTGATTGGCTTGCGCGGATGGGGCGGGGCACCGTGGAAGGGCTGCAAGAGGGTGTGCGCACTCTGTCTTTTGTCGGGCAGACGATCTCGGTCTGCGCCGGATTGATCGCACGGCCATCGAAATTCCGCGCGACTGCCACCGTCTCGGTGATGGAAGAGGCCGGGCTTGATGCCATTCCGATTGTGATGTTCCTGACGTTTTTCGTCGGCATGGTGGTCGCTTTCATTGGTGCAACCACGCTGGGCGCGTTTGGGGCTACGATCTTTACCGTTGAGCTTGTTGGCTTTTCCATGCTGCGCGAGTTTGGCGTGATCCTGACCGCGATCATTCTGGCCGGACGCACGAACAGTGCCTTTACCGCGCAGATCGGCGCGATGCGGATGCGTCAGGAAGTGGACGCTATGCAGGTGCTCGGGCTTGAGCCGATGGAAGTGCTTGTGGCCCCGCGTGTGATCGCCATGCTGGTGATGACGCCCATTCTGGCGTTTCTGGCGACGGTGTCTGGCGTGTTTGGCGGGCTGATTGTCAGTTGGCTTGCGCTTGATATTGGCCCGACGCTATTTCTGACGCGGCTCGTTTCGACCGTGCCGATTGAGAATTTCTGGGTTGGCATGTCCAAAGCGCCGTTCTTTGCGATGGTTGTGGCGCTGATCGGGTGCCGTCAGGGGCTGGGGGTTGGCGGTTCGGTCCAATCGCTCGGCACATCGACGACCAATTCGGTGGTGCAGGCCCTGTTCTCGATTATTGTGATCGACGCTATTTTCGCCTTGTTCTACATGCAGTTGGGGATATGAGTATGGCCCCGCAAACCGCTTCGACACAGGCTCCTCAAGGAGCCGCTGATACCGCTCCGGCGATCCGCGTGCGCGGCATTGTCAATCGGTTCGGTACGCATACGGTCCATGACGGGGTCGATCTTGACATTCATGCGGGCGAAGTGATCGGCGTGATCGGGCCGTCGGGCTGCGGCAAGTCGGTGCTGTTGCGCGCGATTGTCGGGCTAAGGCCACCCCAAGCGGGCACCATCGAGATTTTTGGCCGCGATATTGGCCGGTTAAGCGATCAGCAGCGCCGCCTCGAAGAGCGCAATTGGGGCGTTATGTTTCAGGATGGCGCGCTGTTCTCCAATCTGACCGTGCTTGAAAATGTCATGGTGCCGCTGCGCGAACATGTCGATATGCCGATGGGGTTGATGCGTGAGCTCGCCGATATGAAAATCCGTATGGCGGGGCTTGAGAGCAGCGCGGGCGGGAAGTTCCCTTCCGATCTTTCCGGCGGTATGCGCAAACGGGCCGCTCTGGCGCGGGCGCTTGTGCTTGATCCGCGGCTTTTGTTTCTGGATGAACCGACCGCAGGGCTCGACCCGATCACGGCGGGCCGGTTTGATGCGCTCGTGCGCGAATTGCAACAGGCGATGGGGCTGACCGTGTTTCTGGTCACCCATGATCTCGATACGCTCGCAGCGACGTGCGACCGGATTGCAGTGCTCGGCGGGAAGAAATTATTGGCCGTGGGCACGATGGATGAGCTGCGGCAAAACCCGGACGAATGGATACAGGAATATTTCTCGGGGCCGCGCGGACGCGCCGCTGCCGCAGGATATGGTCAGGAGTAGAAGATATGGAAACCAAGGCAAATTTTGCACTTATCGGCGCGCTTGTCATTGCCGCTGTGGTCGCCTTTGCGGGCTTTACGCTTTGGCTGGGCCAGTCGCAATTCCAGCGCGATTTCGATGTCTACGAGATCGTGTTCGAGGGGCCGGTGACGCTCGAGCCGGGCGCGTCGGTGCGGTTTAACGGGATCAGTGTCGGGGAGGTGACCCGCGTTGCGATTGACCGCTCCAATGACCGTATGGTGCGCGCGCGCATCCGTGTGAACAGCGATACGCCGGTGCGCACGGATTCTGTGGCCGAGATTGATCTGGCTGGCATTACGGGGCTGACCTATGTGCAGATCCGTGCCGGGTCTCCGTCTGCGCCTTTGCTTGAGCGGGCGCCGGGCGAAACCGTGCCGGTGATCAAGTCTGAGCCGAACCTTCTGGCTGAACTTTTCGCAAGCGGGGCAAAGATATTGGAATCGGCGAATGAAGGACTGGAGAATGTCAGCGGCGCTTTGAGCGATGAAAATGTCGCATCTTTCTCGGCTCTTTTGGGCAATCTGGAGACGATCTCGGCAAGCATTGCCGAAGAGGAAGGGCTGACAACTGATGTCATCGACACGCTGGCGAGCGCGCGGGCAGCGGCGGATGCGATTGCCGAAGCGGGCACGGCGGTCACTGAGCTCAGCATCAATGCGGACGCCAATCTTGCCGCGTTGACCGGCGACATACAGACCGTGCTTGGTGATTTGCAATCCACAATCGCGCGGGCCAATACGGTGCTGGATACGGCCAACACATCCGTGGCCAGCGCGGGCAATGTGTTGGAAGGACCGGCCACAGAGACGCTGGAGAATGTCGCCGTCGCGACACAGGATTTCCGCGTTCTGATGGCGCGGCTTGACAGTCTGGTCCGCGAACTTGAACAAAATCCACAAGCCCTGATCGCGGGCAATCCGCAACCCTATGAAGGAGGGCGTTAGAGATGATGCGCCATATTATTACGCTGGTCTTGGTCTTTAGCCTCGGGGCGTGTGTCTCGCTATTGCCGGAGCCAGAAACGCCGAACGCGCTCTATCGGTTTGGCCCGAATGACGAGATTGCGGGCCTTGCGCTCAGCCGCAGCGTGATCATCCGCCAGCCTGAAGCGCCGCGTGTGCTCGCCGGTGTCGAGATCGCCGCGCGCGATGAGGTGGGCGCGGTTCGGGTCATCAAGGGCGCGGAATGGGCCGACCGTGCGCCGCGGCTTTTACAGCTGACCTTGCTCGATATGCTCAATGGGGACGGGCGCGGTCATGCGCTGTTGCCCGAAAGCGGGGCTTTGGCGGACTATCAGCTGACCTGGCGACTGTCGGAGTTTTCGCTCGCCGGACGCACCGCAACGGCGAGTGTGGAATATGTCCTGATTGACGCGCAGACCCGCAAGGCGATCTCTCAGGAGACGGTCAGCGTCGATGTCGAAGCGCGCGGCAGTAGCGCCCCTGAGCGCGCCGAAGCGATGGCCGAAGCGGGGCGCCAAGCGGTCGAAGCGGGTGCCCGTTTCCTCGTTGATGAACTTGGGCCGAGCGTGCAAAATTAGTCGGATGGGGCGGGGCTCTTTCGAGGCCCTTACAAAATTGAGACTGGTAAAGAGGCGCATGAGTGTTGTTTAACAGCGGCAAGCTGCGAGCGATTCCCGTTTGGCGGTGAACTCTGATCGGCTCTTCTATGTCTGACGCTGCCATGCCCCAAACATCTGCACAGCCGCCTGGCGGGCTGGCGAAGGTCGAGTTCATCGTACTGATTGCGTCGATGATGGCGCTGAACGCGTTGGCGATTGATATTATGGTGCCTGCGCTGGATGATATTGGTGCAGCGTTCACGCTCGCCAATCCCAATGACCAGCAGCTTGTCATGTTCGCCTATGTGCTGGGCTTTGGCATTCCGCAGCTCGTCTGGGGGCCGGTGTCGGATCATTATGGCCGGCGGGCGCTCTTGCTCATTTCGCTCGTCGGATATGGCGCGTTCGGCCTGTTCTGCGTGTTCTCGACGAGTTTTTCGGGCCTTTTGATTGCACGGTTTTTGATGGGCGTGTTCTCCTCGGCGGGGCGGGTTGTGGCTGTGTCCGTCGTGCGGGACGTTTATGAAGGGCGCGGCATGGCCCAGATTATGAGTTTTGTGATGATGGTGTTTATGACCGTGCCGATCCTCGCGCCAGCGATTGGGCAGTTGATCTTGGGCTTGGGTCCGTGGCCGTGGATTTTTTATGTTCTGGTGATTTATTCGGTGGTGATTGCCCTCTGGTCGATGGCCCGATTGCCCGAGACGCTGGCGGCCGAGCGCCGGAAGCCGCTGAGCTTTGCGAGCGCTTTTGGGGCTTACAAAATGGTGCTCAAAACGCGCGTGGCTTGCGGCTATGTGCTGGCGAGCGGCATATTGTTTGGCGGGCTGTTTGCGTTTATTTTCTCGGTTGAGCAGGTGATGCGCGAAGTGTTTGACCGGGAGGCGGAGCTTGGCTTCTGGTTCGCGCTTGTCTCGATTGGTCTGGCGGCGTCGAACTTTCTCAATGCGGTTCTCGTCAAGCGGGTCGGGATGCGGCGACTGTCGCATATGGCGGTGTTCGTCTTTGTTTTGCTGGCTTTGCTCAATCTGGTTTTGATGTTCGTCTATGGTCCGGTTTTCTATGTGTTCATGTCGCTGATGATGCTGACCTTTGGCACGATTGGCATGATCGGATCGAACTTCAATGCGATTGCGATGGAGCCGCTTGGCGAGATTGCGGGGACGGCCAGCGCGGCGCTCGGCTTTGCGACGACGACGCTTGCGGGCGGGCTCGGCTATCTGATCTCGAGCCAGTTTGACGGTACGGTGATCCCTCTTTTGATAGGGTTTTCGGGGCTCGGCGTCGTCTCGCTGATCGTTCTGTTCATTACGGAAAAGGGGCGGTTGTTCCAGATCAACCCGGCTGTGTGAGGTGTGAAAGCTTGAAAATGCACGATAAGTATGCGAGCGTTCACATGCAATAAAGAGGGATAGGGATATGTTGTTTCGAAAACTCGCGGTCATCGCGATTTGCATGGGAGGGCTTGCAGGGTGCGTTGAGTATAAAACGCGCGGCTTCGTGCAAACGGGCGATCTGACCTTTGAGAACTGGCGGCTGACGGCGGAGGCGAGCGCTTTTTCCGGATCGAGCAGCGCGTCCTGGGACGATCACTCATTCCGCGTGTCTGCCGGTGCTGTCCTCGATGGCGACCCCGAGATGAGCGCTTACACCGTCAGCCTGTCTGATTTGGCCTTGCATACGGGGCTTTGCGGCGCAGAAAACGCCGTGCAAATCGAGGTCGGCGAAACGGATGGGCGCATGCGGGCCACAGAGGCGAGTCTTTATAGATCGGGGGGCGGAGACCCGCTCATCATTCCCGGCGAGATTGACCATATCTGCATCAGCGCTACCGCGCGTTTCACGCCCAAAACGGAGGGCGATGACACGGTTGAAGCCTACGAGTTTGACCTCAAGCGCAAGGAATCCTCGTTCTATTTCCTGCCGATGGTGTAAGCGTCAGGACGGTGCCCGCTCCAGATGGGTCCGTTCGACGACATCGACGACATCGCTCATGATTGTGGTGATCTGGTAGTCTTTTGGTGTGTAGACGCGGGCGACGCCCATTTGTTTCAGCGCCATCGCGTCTTCAGGCGGAATGATGCCGCCGACGACGAGCGGCACGTCGAGCTGCATTTTGCGCATTTGTGCAATTGTCTCGCGCACCAGATCGAGGTGTGAGCCGGAGAGGATGGACAGGCCGAGAATGTGCGCGTCGGCAGATTTCGCCTGCGCGACAATGTCTTCGGGGGTGAAGCGGATGCCTTCATAGACCGTATTCATGCCGCAAGCGCGGGCGCGGCTGGCGATTTGCTCTGCGCCATTGGAATGCCCGTCAAGGCCCGGTTTGCCGAGCACGTAGGTGAGCTGGCGGCCAAGCTTGTCCGAGAGCGCTTCGACGCGGGCACGCACGGCGCCGATGTCTTCGTCTTCGCCCGCGTCCACGACAAGCGCGACACCCGTCGGCCCGCGATATTCGCCATAGACCTCGCGCAGGGCTGTGCCCCATTCGCCTGTGGTGACGCCCGCCTTTGCGGCAGTGATAGAAGGTTCCATAATGTTTGCGCCAGAACGCGCGGCTTCTTTCAGACCGGCAATGGCAGTTTGCGCGGCGGCCTCATCGCGGGCTTTTCGCCAGGCTTCAAGGGCTTTGACGGCTTGCGCCTCGACCGCCGGATCAATGGTCTGGATCGCCGCTTCTCCGGCGCTGAGCGGGCTTTCGGCCGTGCTGGTATAGGCGTTGACGCCGACGACTTTCTGCACGCCCGCTTCGATGGCCTGAATGCGGGCGACATGTGCGCCGACAAGGCTTTCTTTCATATGTCCAACCGCAGCGATTGCGCCGCCGCGCGCGTCAATATCGGCGAGGCTTGCGCGGGCTTGATCCTTGAGAGCTTCCGTTTTGGCCTCGACGACATGGGAGCCGTCAAACAGGTCTTCATATTCAAGCAGATCAGTTTCGAGCGCGAGGATTTGCTGCAAGCGCAGTGACCATTGCTGGTCCCACGGACGGGGCAGGCCGAGCGCTTCGTTCCATGCCGGAAGCTGCAAGGCCCGGCAGCGGGCACGTTTGGAGAGGGTGACCGCA
>CALLCD010000237.1 GCA_938049795.1 uncultured Hyphomonadaceae bacterium
CATAGAAAAGGTTACCCTTGATGAGCAAACTTATGCTGATCGACGCGGTCCACCCGGAAGAAACCCGGGTGGCACTCGTCGCAGATGGACGTGTCGATGATTTTGATTTCGAAGCGGCCGGCAAACGCCAATTACGCGGCAATATCTATCTAGCAAAAGTCACACGCGTTGAACCGTCCCTACAGGCGGCCTTCGTGGAGTATGGCGGCAATCGTCATGGCTTTCTGGCGTTTAGCGAGATCCATCCCGACTATTACCAGCTTCCACAGGAAGACCGGGAAGCCTTGCTCCGCGAAGAGGCCGAGCTTGCCGCCGCCGAAGCGGCCGAAGAGGATGATGACGCCATCGCCGCCGGTGAGGTGGCCGAAACCCGCGACACAGACGAGGCCGTCTCCGAAGCGCTAGACGACGACGCTGACGATGATGATGACGACGAAGACGAGGACACAGCCGAAGCCCAGGACGACGAATCCGCCGAGCCGCGCAAGCGCCGCAAACGTATCCACCCTTCCCGCCGGTACAAAATCCAGGAAGTGATCCGGCGTCGGCAGGTCATGCTGATCCAGGTCGTTAAGGAAGAACGCGGCAATAAGGGCGCAGCGCTGACCACCTATCTCTCGCTCGCCGGTCGCTATTGCGTGCTGATGCCCAACACACCGCGCGGCGGCGGCATCTCCCGCAAAATCTCCACCGCCTCCGACCGTAAGCGCCTCAAGACCATCACCCGCAATCTCGACGTGCCTGCAGGCATGGGCCTGATCGTGCGCACCGCTGGTGCCAAACGGACCAAGAGCGACATCAAGCGCGACTTCGATTATCTGCAGAAATTGTGGGACTCCATCCGCGAGACCACGTTCAATTCCATGGCGCCGAGCCTCATCAATGAGGAAGGCGGTCTTGTCCACCGGGCCATGCGCGACCTTTACGACAAGGATGTCGAAGAGGTTCTCATTCAGGGCCCAGCCGCCTATCGCGAAGCCAAAGATCTCGCCCGCCTCCTCATGCCGAGCCATGCCCGCCGCGTGAAACAGTGGAAAGACCCCTCCCCGCTCTTCGTCGCAAAACGCGTTGAGGAACAGCTCGATTCGATCTTCTCCCCCGTCGTGAAGCTCAAATCCGGCGGCTACCTCGTTATCAACCAGACCGAGGCGCTCGTTGCCATTGACGTAAACTCCGGCAAATCGACCCGCGGCCGCAATATCGAGCAGACCGCGACCCAGACCAATCTCGAAGCGGCCGAAGAAGCCTGCCGCCAGATGCGCCTGCGCGACCTCGCCGGACTTGTCGTCATCGACTTCATCGACATGGACGAGAACAAGAACAATCGTTCCGTCGAAAAGCGTATGAAAGAATGCTTGTCGCTCGACCGCGCGCGGGTTCAGAACGGACGCATCTCGCAGTTCGGCCTGATGGAAATCTCCCGCCAGCGCCGCAGAACCGGCGTGCTGGAATCAAGCTCTGCGCCGTGCGGAAGCTGTAATGGCACCGGCCGCCAGCGCTCGATCGAATCCGCCGCCCTGCAATTGCTCCGCGCCATCGAAGCCCGCGTCACTGGCGGAGGCCTCCTCTCGCTCGCGGTCGATGCCCCGGGCGATGTCGCGCTCTACCTTTTGAACAATAAGCGCGACGCCATCGCCGAAGTGGAGGAAGAAGCGGGTCTCGTGATCTCGATTTCCTCGGTCGATGCTATGCTGCCGGGCGACTTTACGCTCAATGGCGAGAAAGACCCCAAAGGCAAACGCGGCCGCAAACACAAGCCGCTTATCGAAGGCGACCCCGACGATGAGGCCTTCGCCGCCGTCATTGCCGAACAGGAAGACGAGGACGAAGAAGAGCTCGCGCCCAAGCGCAGCCGGTCACGCCGTGGACGCGGCAAATCCTCCGAAGGATCGGACGAGACCAGCACCGACAGCGACGACACTACCGTCTCAGCGGACGACGCCCACGACGAAGACAGCGGCGAGCGCAAGCGCCGCAGACGTGGCCGCCGGGGTGGCCGCCGCAGACGCCGTGACGAGAGCGAAACCGCCCGCGCAGCCGCCGAAGCGACCGAAACCGCCCTCGCTTTGCCACCGATTGAAAGCACACCGCCACTTGGAAAGGATCTGCCCCCCGAAGATGGCGGCGCCTATCTCGACGGCCTGTCCATGATGGTCACAGAAGTCCTCGATGAAGGGCTCGACGAGATCGCCGCGGACCGGCCAAAGCGTGAAAATTCCGATCAGGACGAAGCCAAGCCCGACCGCAAACGCCGCCGCCGCTCGCGTGGCCGTGGCCGCAAACAGCGCGATGAGGCGGCCGCAGACAATGTGTCCAATGATGATCAGGATACCGTCTCCGAGAGCGAAACCGAGCACGTCCAGTCAGAGGGCGAAGACACACCGGACGCCAAGCCCAAGCGCCCCCGCCGCCGCTCACGCAAGCCAAAGGATGACGCCGCACAAGATGCCGCCAGCGAGCCGGTAACAGCCGACACGCCAGAGGCCAGCCCCGCTGCCCCCGAGCCCGATCCGGCTCCGGCAGAAGCGGCCCCTGATACGCCCACCGATCCTGACCCCAAGCCCAAAAAGCGCGGCTGGTGGGCCAGACGCAAAACCGGCTAGGATCTTCCGAAAGGCCCGCCAAAGCAGCGCGCGCCCTTACCCAATCCACAAAAAAGCCCCCGGCCTTCGCTGGGGGCTTTCTCTATTCAACTACCGCTAAATCCTACTGACCGATAAAGTGCGCCGCGCACAATTTATTGCCATCCGGATCGCGGAAATACGCGCCATAAAACATGTCCGGAATGCGTTCGCCCGGCTTGCCTTCGCACGTGCCGCCCAGTTCCAGCGCCTTGTTGTAAACCCGGTCCACCGTCGCTTTGTCCGGGCACCCGAACGCCGGCATCGTGCCGTTGCCACACGAAGCCTGCTCCAGGTCAGATGGTGTCCCCACGCCCAGCATCGCGCCTTGGCCATTGGAGTAGAACTGAAGCCGATCATTGGCAAAGGCCCGCTGCCCGCCCAGTTCCGCCACCAGCGCATCATAGAATGCGAGCGCCTTTTCCTTATTGTTAGACCCGATCACAGTATAAGCCAGCATGGCAAATATCCTTCTATGTTACCTGTCCAAAGATGTGCCTGTTTGCTGCCTGTCTGACAAGTCAGCGCCGCGCGCAGGTCCGGTCACGTTCTCGCGATAGGCCATAAACTCGCCTCAAATTCCCTTATGCTTGTACCCAGCGCGCAAATGTGATTGAATGCTTACATATTGAGGGACATGATATGAAACGGCCAGTCTTTAATCCAAAATTTCTTCTGCTCTGTGTCATGCTGTCCATGCTTGCCATTATCGCCATAGGCGCACTCTTCGGGGCACGCGGCGGCGCAGTCCCCCCTTGGATCGTCGGCATCCTTGGCGGTGGTGATCCTCCTGCCGCCCAGATGGAGTTGATTGACTGGAACACAGTGACCTCGCTTGCCAGGATCTCCGAGACCCCGTTGGCGCATCATTCGGCTGACCTCCAAATATCGGAGGTGACAATAGCGGACTTGCCGCCCGGACCAGCCCAAATTCCGTCCGTGGTCTATGTCAGCCCATTGAAAACCTACGTCGCTCTGTTCGCACTTATGCTCTTCGCCGGTTTCAATTTCCGCAAGCGCTTCTTCAGGACTGCGAATTGACGCAAGGCAAGCGGTTGACGTTTACGTCAGCGTCTGGTCTGTCCTTTAGTCAGATAGGAACAGATCAGGAGCTTCTGAAAAATGTCAGATATTCGTTTTGATAACCGCGTTGCCATTGTCACCGGCGCTGGCGGCGGTCTTGGCCGTTGCCATGCCCTCGAGCTAGCCCGTCGCGGCGCAAAAGTGGTCATCAATGACCTTGGCGGCGCGATGGATGGTTCCGGCGGCAATTCCGAAGCCGCAGAGGCCGTCGTTGCCGAGATCAAAGCGATGGGCGGGGAAGCGATTGCCAATGGCTCGTCCGTCAATGACGAGGCCGGCGTCCAGAAAATGATCGTCGACACGATGGCCGCGTTTGGCCGCATCGACATTCTAATCTGCAATGCCGGTATCCTGCGCGACAAATCCTTCTCCAAAATGACCAATGCCGATATTGATCTCGTGCTCGATGTCCACCTGCGCGGCACGTTCAAGCCGATCAAGGCCGTGTGGGACATTATGAAAGAGCAAGGCTATGGCCGCATCGTCGCCACCACCTCGTCCACGGGCCTTTATGGCAATTTCGGTCAGGCCAATTATGGCGGCGGCAAGCTTGGCGTCGTCGGCATTATGAACACGCTGAAAATCGAAGGCGCAAAATACGACATCCGCGTCAACACAATTTGCCCAATCGCTGCGACCCGCATGACCGAAGGCCTAATGCCCGAAAGCGTCCTCGCCCAACTTAAGCCCGAATATGTCACTCCGGGCGTGATGAACCTCGTCAAGGAAGACGCCCCATCCGGCATGATCCTGTCAGCGGGCGCAGGCGCGTTCTCTATGGCCCAAATCGTCGAGACCAAAGGCGCGTTCGTTGCGCAGGGCGACGATCTCTCCGCCGAAGCGGTCGCCGCCAAATGGGACGAGATCACAGACACCAGCACACGCACCGCCTTCAAAGCGGGCAATGAGCATGGCGGCAACATGTTCGCCCGCGTGTCCGAAGCGACTGGCGGATAAGCGCTCGCCTTCAAGCATTCAACAAAAAAAGCCCCTCGCCAAATGCGGGGGGCTTTTCCAATTCTCGTCTGGGGATTAGCTGAAGGCCCGCCCTATTCGGCCGCCTGCTCTTCGGGCCGCAAATACATCGACCGGACCGGCTTTGCAAAGACCCGCTCGACCATCGGCGCGAAAAACTCCAATGGCTCGCTTTCATAGTCAGGATCAAACGCGGCCTGATCATAGAGATGGCAGAACTGCGCGGTATATTCATACCAGGGATGATCCTTGAACTGGTCACGCATATTCCGGTCTAGGCCGAGATGGTGGAAGAAATAGTAGCCTTGGAACATGCCATGATTGGCCACCATCCAGAGGTTCTGCTCAGACACAAACGGTTTTAGGATGGCCGCCGCCACATCCGGGTGATTGTGACTGCCCAGCGTGTCGCCAATGTCATGCAAGAGCGCACAGACCACATATTCCTCGTCACGTCCGTCACGATGCGCGCGGGTTGCCGTCTGTAGAGAATGGGTCAGCCGGTCCACCGGAAAGCCGCCATAGTCGCCATCCAGCAACCGCAAATGCGCCAGGACGCGCGCGGGCAATTGCTTGTTAAACTCGGCGGCGTGGGTCGCAATCACCGTCCAGTCTTCTTTGGTTCCCTCGGTCATTGCCGAGAACTTCGCCTGCGCGCCGTGTTCGCCATCTGCTGCCATATTACACTCTCCTATCTCTCTTACTTATATACCAAATCGGGGTCCGCGTCATTGTCCTGTCTCGCGGCTCAACTCCCCTCCGGCAAAATCGAATTGATCAGCACCTCGTCCGTCCGCATGTCCGAGATCCGGTCGAGCGCTTGCAACATGCGTCGCGCCGGCTCACTGCCCAGCAATTTCGCGCTGTCCACCGCCTGCGCATAAAATTCCTGCGCGCCGGTTGAGTTTCCATCCGCTTCCGCACAAGCCCCCAGATTGTGCAACACGGTGGGCGCCTCCGGATAAGCCCCATCGAGCGCGCTAAACAGCGAGCAGGCCTGGCCATACTGCCCGGACCGAACCGCCGAGACCGCCTGGGCAAATCGCGGATCCGCCCCCACTTCAGCCCGTTCCGGTTTCGTCAAAATCCGCGCCCGCGCCGCCCGATTATAAGGCGCAATATCGCGCCGCGCCTGCCAGATCGTGTCCCGCAAGGCCGAGGCGGTAATCCGGTCAATGATATAGTCCGAACCAAGCCTGTGACCGGGCCGGTTATAGTCCTCATACGCAAACCGATATTTGCCGCGCCCGGGCTCGTTCGGTCCGCGCCGGATGCGATACTCGACATGGCCCGTATCGAAACATTCCTGCTCACTATCGCTCGCCGCATACTCGGCCTGATGGACAATATCATTGGTCGCCACATCCACCAGAACCGGCCGCGTGCGCACGCCAATCGAATAGGTCAGGCAAACTTTCTCAATGTCCTTCTTCGTGATGCACTTATCGTCCTCATCCTTCTCGACGCACACCGTATAGGTCGAATAATGCTCATCAACACGCGGCCCATCAATCCGCACTGTGCCGTAATAATTGCCCGTCACATTCGACTGACGCGAGAACAGCCCAACCTCAAACCACGGCGCGCCCTCAAAGCTTGCCGTTTGCAACATCTCCTCGAACTCCTCGGCATACCAGTCCCCCAGCGGCCCGCGAAATCCCTCAACCGCCACCGTCCGGTACGTCGCCGCCTCCGGATTGCCCGGCGCAACGCTCGCCGTGTAGTCAAACCCCGGCGTCACACACCCCGCCAGCGCCATAACCGCCAACACACCCAGTATCTTCCTCAACAGCACAAACACCCCTTCTCTCACACATCCACCGACCCGCGCGCGACATCAAAAGCCTGCCATCAACACGCGAAAACCACCATACAATAGAACCCCGCAAAGCGCCAATTCACCTCAAACAGTGCTAAATCCCCAAAACACAACATTGTCTCTTGCACTTCGATCATGTGGCGGCTATGTCTCGCCGCTCACTGGTGAGGTCTGGTAGCTCAGTTGGATAGAGTACTTGACTACGAATCAAGGGGTCGGGGGTTCGAATCCTCCCCAGACCGCCAGTGACCAGCGCCCATCCTAGCCAAATGTCCCGTCCGGCCTGAACGACACTGCGCGCGCCTCCTCCGCCGACATCTGTGCCGCAAGCCCCATCAAGACCGCACGCCGGCCATCCTCCAACGTAACCTCCGCTGCCCCGCCCGCGCGCACCATGTCCGCAAATCTCACATGCTGGAAAAAGGTCGAGCCATGATGATCCCCCGCCGCAATCAGCGCCGGATCAAGCGCCAGCACCTCGGTCACCGGCCTTTTCGGCGCACGCAGATAGACGGTCACCTCCGGCTCTGGCGATGGACCAAGTGCCTCCGGCCAGAACCGCTGCGGCCCGGGCACACGGCACTCGATCTTCCCCGCTGCCCCGACCGCCATAATCTCCTCATTCCAGATCGTCCCGTCGGCAAACATGCAAAGCTCCAGCATCGCCCGCGCCCCATTGGCAAAATCGAACACAGCATAACCGCCATCCCAAATGTCCGCCCGTTCGCCGTCATAGATCTCATCAAAATGATTGACCATCTGCCCCGCCGACGCCATCACGCGCACCGGCTCTGCGCCCAAAGTCAGCCGCATCAAATCGAAAAAGTGACAACATTTCTCAACCAGCGTGCCGCCCGTATTGCGGTTAAACCTGTTCCAGTCCCCAACCTTTTCCAGAAACGGGCGGCGATGCTCGCGCAGCGTCATCATCTTGATCCCGCCCGTCACATCCTTCGCCTGCGAGAGAAAGCCAGCCACCGGCGGCATATAGCGATACTCCATCGCCACCCAGATCGGCGCTTTGAACCCCGCTTGCAGCGCCTCAATCCGCGCCGCATCCGAATCTTTCGTAAACAGAGGCTTCTCGCACAGGATCGGTATTGTCCGCTTGCGCGCAATCGCCTCGATCTGATCGACATGCACAAAATTCGGACTGGCAATCACCACCGCATCCAGCCGTCCGTCTTCGATCAATCCGTCAAGCGTGTGAGCAACCCGCGTGCCGCCCGCAAGTTCCCCCGCCGCCTCTGCCAGCTCCGCCGCCGGATCATAAACACACGCAAATTCAACGCCTTCAACCAGGGCCACATTGCGAATATGCTCGCGCCCCATCATGCCGCAGCCGATCAGGCCGTATCGTAATGTCATAAATGTCTACCTTAACCGGATCGTGTAGCGGGCTGCCTCAGAATCAAACCACGTCTTCGAAAACTCCGCAGGCGCACCATTCTGGTCGTAGCCGATCCGCTCGACATAGCCGGCCGTCTCTCCGGCCCGCCTGCCAAACCCATCGGGCACCCAGTCCGGCACCGCGCCCACGCTGACCCGATCCTCAACCTGCGAGATGACTAGACCAAGCGCTTGCTTGTAGTAGTAATAGAGCGAATCCAGCAGAGCCTCCGCATCAATCTCCTTCGCAAAACGCCCATCAAGCCAGATCTCCTCAAGCGCCACAGGCCGCTCATCAAGATACCGCAAACGTCGAATCCGATGCGCCTCTGCCGACAAAACACCCCCCGCCGCCTCGGGCCGCGCCGTCTTCACCACATCAAGAACATCCGCCGTTGGCAATCCTCCGCCCTCAGACAATTCGAGCCGGAAAAACGCATAAACGCTCTCGACATCCGGCTTGCTGCGAACATAATTCCCCGAGCCCTGAACCCGCTCAAGCAGCCCCTTCTCTTCGAGCCGTGCCAGCGCCTTGCGTAAGGTGCCAATCGCAATCCCAAGCTCCTCGGCCATTTCGCGTTCGGGCGGCAGCCGCGTGCCATCGGCCAGCCGTCCGGAGGCAATCTCGCGGATGAGCATCTCGCTGGTTTGCAAGCTTTTCGGCAAGGCACGAACATTTGACATTGGAGGGTTTGCCTCATAATTGTTTCATAATTGATACATGCCTTGCCCGACAGGATGCAAGCGGGAATTTTCCCAACGCTGCGAACCAGAGAGAATGCCATGACGGTCGTCCCGATCACCTCGCCAGACCTGGCCGCCGCCGAAGTCTCCTGGTTCTCCGCTCTGTGCGCAGACGATTATGCCTATCTCGGCGTGCCCGATCCAAAGCTCAAATCAAGCTGGCCCCATTGCCGCGACATCTTACTCGAAGCCGAAGCGCAAGGATTTGACAATATCCTCTGCCCCTCCTCCTATCAGGTCGGTCAGGACACGCTCTCCTTTGTCGCCGGATGCGCCCCGCTTACGTCCAAAATCAACATGCTCGCGGCCATTCGCTGCGGCGAGATGCAGCCGATCATGCTCGCGCGCACCGTGGCTACGCTCGACCATATGCTTGAAGGCCGCCTGACGCTTAACATTATCAGCTCCGACTTCCCCGGCGAGAAAGCCGACAGCGCCTTGCGCTATCAACGCTCCCGCGAGGTCGTGCAAATCTTGAAGCAAGCCTGGACACGCGACGAGATCACCCATCATGGCGAGATCTACAATTTCGATGCCGTCCCCACCGCCCCCGCCAAGCCCTATCAGACTGGCGGTCCCCTGCTCTATTTTGGTGGATACTCTCCCCACGCGCTCGAGCTGTGCGGCCAGTTCTGCGATGTCTATCTGATGTGGCCCGAGCCCAAAGATGCGCTCGCCGAACGTATGCGCGCCGTCCACACCGTTGCGCAATCGCATGGCCGGACGCTCGACTATGGCTTGCGGGTCCATGTCATCGTCAGAGACACTGAAGCCGAAGCGCGCGACTATGCCGAGCACCTCGTTTCCCGCCTCGACGATGACTACGGCCAGATGATCCGCGACCGCGCGCTGGACTCGACCAGCCTCGGCGTGGCCCACCAAGCCAAAGCTCGCGAACTGGCCGACAAATTCGGCTATGTCGAGCCGCACCTTTGGACTGGCATAGGCCGCGCCAGATCAGGCTGCGGCGCGGCCCTCGTCGGTTCGGCCGATCAAGTGCTTAGCGAGCTTGAAGCCTATCAGAAAATGGGCATCCGCGCCTTCATCTTTTCGGGCTACCCCCATCTCGATGAATGCAAATCCTTCGGCACGCGTGTCCTGCCCCATATCAAGACCTGCTCTCTACCCCAAATCTATGGCCGCATCCCCAACCACCCGCCAGCCACCCCGCTCGGCACCGGAGACCGTATCTGATGACCCGTATCAACCTCACCCCCGCGCTCGACCTCTCCCGCATCGTCTACGGAATGTGGCGGCTGGGCGACGACCCCGACACCTCCCCCGCTCATGTCCAAGCGAAGATCGAAGCCTGTCTCGCCCAAGGCATCACGAGCTTCGACCAGGCCGATATTTATGGCGACTATGGCGCGGAGGAAATTCTCGGCAACTGCCTCAAACAGGCCCCCCATTTGCGCGACCAGATGGAAGTCATCACGAAGTGCGGGATCGTCGCCCCGGTCGGGCGGCATGCGGGCGCGCGGGTGAAATATTATGACACAAGTGCAGAGCACATAAGAGACTCTGTTGAGCAGTCTATAAGACTCATGGGTATCGAGCAGATCGACTTACTTCTGATCCACCGGCCTGACCCGTTCATGGACCACAAAATCACCGGCGCGACGCTGGATTCGCTGGTCGAGAGCGGCAAAGTGCGCGCCGTGGGCGTCTCCAATTTCAAACCGCATGACTGGACCTTGTTACAGTCGGCCATGGAGACCCCGCTTTGCACCAACCAAATCGAAGCCAGCGTGCTCGCTCACGAGGTTTTCACCAATGGTGACATAGCATTTCTGCAAGAACGCGGCATTCACCCAATGGCCTGGTCCCCCCTCGCCGGCGGTGATCTGTTCGGCCCACGCGGCGCGGCCGTCCGTACGGCGCTCGAAAAGAGTGCACACGCCCACGGAGTAGACCCCGCAGCCCTCGCAATAGCGTTTTTAATAGACCACCCTGCGGGCCTCTTACCCGTCATCGGCACCAACAAAATCGAGCGCATCAAAACCCTCTCGGACGCCCTGAAAATCCGCCTCGACCGCCAAACCTGGTTCGAAATCTACACAGCCGCCCTCGGCCACGACATCCCCTAACCATAATGGGGAAAACGCGGCCAAACCCCGGCGAATTACGCCGAATTAAGGCCCAAGCTATGCGTGCTCCTAAACAACGAACCCGTCATCAAACATGGTCTGGTCTGATGCATCGGGCTCTATATCGAGGGTGAAGTCGAATGGACTGCTTCCCCAAAAGTGGTCCAGAATTTGAAGTTAGTTTGGCTCAGATATGGAGTTGAACGATGGGCAAGAGAGCCAAACCCGAAGAAGTGATTGCGAAGTTGCGTGAGATTGAGATCCGCCTTGCGCGCGGCGAA
>CALLCD010000238.1 GCA_938049795.1 uncultured Hyphomonadaceae bacterium
CGCCGTCCCCCGCCGAGCAACTGATTACCGCGGCGCGCACCCAGATTGGCGTGACGGTCAATTATGATGGCAGCTATCGCGCGCTGGCTTATCCGGAGGGCGATGTGCCGCGCGCAACCGGCGTTTGCACCGATGTGATTATCCGCGCTTATCGCGACGCATTTGGGGTCGATCTGCAAAAAGCGGTGCATGAAGATATGGCGCGCCACTTCTCCGCTTATCCGCAAATATGGGGGCTCAGCCGGACGGACCGGAATATCGACCATCGCCGCGTGCCGAATCTCGAGACATTTTTCGCGCGCCAGAATACGGCGCTTGAATTGCCAACCGATTTGGGGCTGCTTGAAGCCGGCGACCTGTTGACGATGCGCCTACCGCGAAATCTGCCCCATATCGCGATTGTAACGGGCAAGGCCACGCGCGCGGGCATGCCTTACATCATCCACAATATTGGTGCGGGCACGCGAGAGGAGCCGCTAACGCGTTATCGGCTCGACACGCTGCTCGAACGCCGTTTCCGGTATCTCGACATTTGAGCGGCAAGATTTTATCGCGCCCGAGGGCTGGCACGGTGCGCAAACCGCGCTAAACAGGGCGCATGAAAATAGCGACCTGGAATGTGAACTCGGTAAAAGCCCGCCTGCCCACGGTGCTGGAGGTGCTCAAGGCCATCGAATGTGATGTCGTCTGTCTGCAAGAGCTTAAATGCGAAACGGACGCCTTTCCCTATATGGAAATCGAGGATGCGGGCTGGACATGCGCTGTGCACGGACAAAAATCCTATAATGGTGTGGCCATCCTCTCGCGTCACCCACTTGAAGACATCGAAACCGGCCTGCCTGGCGACGAGAGCGATGAGCAGGCGCGCTATATCGAAGCGCTGGTGATGGCCGAAGAGCCGATCCGCGTTGGGTGTCTCTATCTGCCCAATGGCAACCCCGCCCCCGGACCGAAGTTTGACTATAAGATTAGCTGGATGGACCGGCTGGCCGCGCATGCAAAGTCACGGCTTGTCTGGGAGGAAGCCTTCGTCCTTGCGGGGGACTATAATTGCATCCCGCGCCCTGAGGATTGCTGGGACCCGGCGGTCTGGATTGATGATGCCCTGACACGGCCCGAGACACTGGCAGCCTTCCAGCGGCTCAAAAATCTGGGGTTCACCGAAGCCTTCGAGGCGCTCGACAATCGCGGGCATCAATACACATTCTGGGACTATCAGCGCGGCGCGTTCCAGAAGGATCACGGTATTCGCATCGACCATCTATTGTGTTCGCCGCAAGCGGCCGACCGGCTCGAAGCGTTCGGCATCTATCGCGATGCACGCGCGCTAACCAAGCCATCAGACCATGTGCCGGCCATCGCAAGCTTCAGATAAGCAGGCTAATCCTCGGTCGCGCATTTCGCGTTATAGGCGGCAAAGTCATCATTGAGCTGCGTGCCCGTGACGCGATAGGCATGCTCGACGGCATCAAATTCGGCGACGAGGCCATCATATGTAGCTTTATCAGCATCCGCCTCGGCGGCGTGGTCGGCGCTGAAATTGCGCAGCGCTTCGGCCGCTTCCCAAGTGTCGCCCGCCTCTTCGACGGCGATCACAAGCTCATCGCGCTGGCTGACGAGGGCGTCGAACTCGGCCCGTTTCGGACCAAAGCTTGCCGCCATCGCATTACAGGCGCGCGCTTCGCTCTCGGTCAGGGCATCAGCCGTTTGGACCGGCATGAAAAACAGGGCGAACAGGGGAATCAGAAGATATTTCATACACTTTTTATCTCCAGAAAATGCGACACAGACAAGGCCGCTCTGTGACCATATTTGCCGGAAGACGGCTGAATTTCAGCTGAATAGCCGTCCTATCGGGGCGAACGGGTCTTTTTGGCCAGAACATCGATCAGGTGAAACACGGACGAGAAATCTTCGAGCAGGTCGCGTATCCGGTCGGGATTATCGAGCGGGGTAAACAGGCTCCCGGGCTCGAACAGGTCCGCCCCTTCAACCGCGATAAACACCTGGCCGTTGTCGAACGCGCAGCGGAGTTTGCCGCCATGAAACGCGGTTTCGAGATCGACGAGATCCTGCATCACATCAGGCGTCAACAGATAGCGGCTTTCGACCTGATCGGTGGTGTGGACTTCAAACGCTTTCTCAAACACGGGATCTTCGAGCTTGGCGCGCTTGGTCCCGCGTGCGCCGCCCATCCTGTTAAACAGACCCGCATCGCGCAAGACAAGCGTCGTGCCATAAAACGCTTTGTCGAGATCGAACCGCAGACATTGCCCGCGAAACACGGTCACCCATTCGGTACGCGTCTGGCCCCTCGAATTGGTCCGCCTTTGCTTTTGTTCCAGATGCGCCTCGAAAAACTCGAACGAGACATCATGGCGCGTGCCCGTGAGCTTGTCCTCGAAGTCCGACCGATCCCAGTTCGGTAGGAGTTTCAGGCTTCGCATATCGTGCACAAGCATCTGCTCACCGCAAATTTCGTTATAGGTCAGCCCCATATGCGCCGCCACGGGGGCGACCATGAGCGATTTTGCATCTTTGCCAATACGCTGCAGATCGCGCTGCATGAACCCATATGCACCAAACCCGGCAAAGCCTCCCGCAATCGCCAAAAACGGGACGCGCAAGACGAACAGTCCGACGAGTATGCCCAAAACGGCAATGCCCGCGCCGATCCAGCGTCCCTTGATCGCTTTCTCTGCCGCCTGCATCCGGTCAGCCTCGCGCGCGCGCAATTGCGGCCGGATCACATTCTGATAGTGCCGGTCAAAGCTTGCGAAATCTGCGGGCAAGCCCTCAAGCGCCCGCAAAATCTCAGGATCGACATTTTCGTCTGATGGTTCGTGATTCTCTCCCATAGGACCAGTCTAACCATGCTTGAGCATCGCCATCAAATATCAGCGTAGACATGGCCTTCGCCAGAAAACCCGGGATGGGTGACCGCGCCTTCATGGGCGGGGCCGACAAGGCGGGCAAATTTCTCGATGGCGCCAGAGCCATAAAGCGTCTTGCGCGGGGTCCAGTTGCGCTTGCGGTCTTCCAGTTCGGCGGGCGTCAGATGCACGTCAATCGTCCCCGTCTCGGCATCAATCGTGATGATGTCACCGTCTTCGATTAGCCCAATCGGACCGCCATCAGCCGCTTCGGGGCCAACATGACCAATGCAGAAGCCGCGCGTTGCGCCAGAGAACCGGCCATCTGTGATCAGCGCCACGTCGTCGCCCATATCCTGTCCATAGATCGCCGCCGTGGTCGAAAGCATTTCGCGCATGCCCGGCCCGCCCTTTGGTCCTTCATAGCGGATCACAAGCACATCGCCTGAATTATAGTCGCGCGTCGTGACGGCTTCGAAACATGCTGCTTCGCCATCAAATACGCGCGCGGGGCCGGTAAATTGAAGCTTTTTCAGACCTGCCACTTTCACAATCGCCCCATCCGGCGCAAGCGTGCCCCACAGGCCGACCACGCCGCCGGTTGGCGAAAGCGGGTTGGACACCGGATAGATCACCTTCTGCGTCTCGTCCCATTTGACGTCTTCGAGATTGTCGCCCCAGCTTTTGCCCGTGACGGTCATGCAATCGCGATGGATCAGCCCGGCCTCGTCGAGCGTTTTCATCAGCATGGGCACGCCGCCCGCCTCGCCCATATCCTTGGCGACATAGTTTCCGCCGGGCTTGAGGTCTGCGAGATATGGGGTGCGCTGGAACACTTCGGCGACATGGCGCAGCGTAAACTCGACCCCGCACTCATTCGCCATCGCCGGCAGATGCAGCGCCGCATTGGTCGAGCCGCCGGTTGCCGCAACCACAATAGCGGCATTCTCGAACGCTTCGCGCGTGCAGATGTCGCGCGGACGCAACCCGCTTGCAACCAGCGCCATCACCGCTTCACCGGACGCCACCGCATAAGCGTCGCGATCAAGATAAGGCGCAGGCAAAGCCGACGAAAGTGGCAGTGCGAGGCCAATCGCTTCGGAGACGCAAGCCATTGTGTTGGCCGTAAATTGTCCGCCGCAAGCGCCGTCGCCCGGACAGGCAATCTTCTCGAGCGCGGTAAGTTTTTCCTCGCTCATACCCTGACTGCCCGCCGCATGCGCACCCACCGCTTCGAACACATCAAGCACAGTGACATCCTTGCCTTCAAACTGGCCGGGCATGATCGAGCCGCCATAGAGGAACACGCTGGGCACATTGAGCCGCAGCATCGCCATCATCATGCCGGGCAGAGATTTGTCGCATCCGGCCACACCAACGAGCGCATCATAGGAATGCCCGCGCATGGTCAGCTCGACAGAATCGGCGATGACCTCGCGCGACACCAGCGAGGAGCGCATTCCTTCATGGCCCATCGCAATGCCATCGGTCACCGTGATCGTGCAAAACTCGCGCGGGGTGCCGTCGCCCGCTTTGACGCCTTCGGAGACGGCATGGGCCTGTCGCATCAGCGCGGTGTTACAAGGGGCCGCCTCATTCCAGCACGAAGCCACGCCGACAAAGGGCTTCTTGATGTCCTTGGTCGAGAGGCCCATCGCATAATAATAACTGCGATGAGGCGCACGCTCCGGTCCTTCGGTAACGTGGCGGGATGGCAGGCGGGATTTGTCCCAAGTTTTGCTCATGATCGAATGTCCTGTAATTGTTCGCCGACATTAACGACCGCAACACACCCCGTAAACGGCAGATCCTTCCGGTTTGCGAGACTTTTACGTGTTGATGCGCAAAATTATCCCAAGAGTGACGCAAGTTGGGTCGCCGCGCCGCGTAATTTGTCGATCGCCGCTTCTGCGTCGGCTTTGCGGGTGTGTTGCTCCTCGATTATTTCAGGCGGGGCGCGGGAGACGAATTTCTCGTTGGCGAGTTTCTTCTCGATGCCAGCAATGTCTTTTTCGAGTTTCTCGATCTCCTTGCCGAGACGGCTTTTCTCTTCGGCCAGGTCGATGAGGTCCGCGACTTGCAGGCCGAGCGTGGCTTCACCCAAGACAAGGCTGACCGCGCCGTCGGGCATGGCGTCGCTCAAGGTGATCTCTTCAAGGCGCGCGCGGCGTTTGATGACATCGCCATGACGGGCGAGACGGGCTTTCGTGTTCTCATTCGCGCCGATGATGGCAAGGCTCGGTTTGGCGCCAGCGGGCACATTCAGCGTCCCGCGCACACCGCGCACTTCGGAAATGAAGTCGAGCATCCAGTCTAGCTCGGCGTCGGCCTCGGCATCCTGATATTCAGGCCCGAAATCCGACCAGCGCTCAAGCATCAAAAAGCCGTCGCGGGCCTCGGCAAGCTTGCCCCACAACTCTTCGGTGAGATATGGCATGAAGGGATGGAGTGCTTTGAGCATTTCATCGAACACCCATCCGGCGACAAGCCGCGTTTCGGCTTTGAGCGCTTCGTCATCGCCGCCAAGAAGCGGCTTGATCAGTTCGACATACCAGTCGCAATAGACGTTCCAGATGAAGCGGTAATTGGCGTCGGCCGCATCGTTGAAGCGGTAGGCGGCAATGGCGTCCGCGACGGCCGCTTGCGCACGGACAAGCTCGCCGATGACCCATTTGTTGGTTGGGTGTTTGATTGTGGACGGATCAATCCCCTGCCCGAACTGCACCTCGTTCATCTGGCAGAATTTGGCGGCGTTCCAGATCTTGGTTGCAAAATTGCGGTAGCCTTCAACGCCTTGGGTCGACATGCGGATGTTTCGGCCTTGGGTGGCTTGACGCGCAAGGAAAAAGCGTAAGGCATCGGCGCCATATTCATCGACAAGTTCCAGCGGGTCGACGACATTGCCCTTGGATTTGGACATTTTCTGCCCCTTCTCGTCGAGCACGAGGGCGTGGATGTAAACATCCTTGAACGGTGCTTTGCCGTCCATGAATTTGATCCCCTGCATCATCATCCGCGCCACCCAGAAGAAGATGATGTCAAACGCGGTGACGAGCACGGCGCCCGGGTAGAAGGCGTCAAGCTCTGGCGTTTTGTTCGGCCAACCCATCGTCGAGAATGGCCAGAGACCGGAGGAGAACCATGTGTCTAGGACGTCTTCGTCTTGAACGAGATACACATCCCGCGGACGTTCTTCCACCGTATGCATCGTTCCAGTATGGGGCATTTGAAGAGGGCTTTCATCTAGGTTTACGCGAACCCCTTCATAGTCAGGATCATTCTCCGCCAAGGCTTTAGCGTCATCCCATGTTTTAGCGACAAAGACCTTTCTCTCGGCTGTGCTAACGTACCGCCCCCTATCCAGCATAGGCCCATACCAAACCGGAATGCGATGCCCCCACCAGAGTTGCCGCGAGATGCACCAAGGCTGGATGTCTTCCATCCAGTTATAATAGGTCTTCTCCCAATTGGTCGGCACGAAGCGGGTTTCGCCCTCACGCACGGCTTTGATGGCATCTTTGGCCAGCTCCTTCGCATTGACATACCATTGATCAGTCAGCCACGGCTCGATGACGACGCCGGAGCGGTCGCCAAAGGGTTGTTCGATTTTCAGCTTTTCGATCTCGTGCATCAGTTCGGCGTCTTCGAAATCGGCAAGCACCGCCTCGCGCGCCTCGAACCTATCGAGCCCGCGATAGCGCTGAGGGATCCCCGCCGTGTCTGCCTCATCGCCATCGACGATTGCAGCGACAGAGGTCAAAATATTCATCACCTCCAGCCCTGCCCGCTTGCCGACCTCGAAATCGTTAAAGTCATGCGCAGGAGTGATCTTCACCGCGCCGGAGCCTTTTTCCATATCGGGGTATTCGTCGGCGACAATCGGGATGCGGCGGCCAACGATTGGCAAGGTCACAAACTTGCCGACCAGCGATTTGTAGCGCTCATCATCGGGATGGACGGCGACACCCGTATCACCCAGCATCGTCTCGGGGCGCGACGTGGCGACGACGATATAATCGCGGCGTTCCGTGCCCGCCGGTTCGCCCTCCTCGTCAAAGACAGGGTGCTCATAGGTCACGCCATCAGCGAGGGGATAGCGCAGATGCCAGTATTGACCTTTGACCTCGCGCGGCTCGACCTCGAGATCGGAAATCGCGGTCTGGAAATGCGGGTCCCAGTTGACGAGGCGCTTGTCGCGATAGATCAGCCCTTCATTATAGAGATCGACAAAGACTTTGCGCACGGCCTCGACCATCTGATTGTC
>CALLCD010000239.1 GCA_938049795.1 uncultured Hyphomonadaceae bacterium
AGCAGGTCTATCTTTATGGTGGGCTGGACACATCGGTCACCCAACTCAATCGCGGTTATGGCATGGCGTGGGGCGTTGGCGGGTGGCTGTTGCCGAACTTTCTGGCGCGGGCGGGCAATGAGGTGGCGACGCGTCTGCGCATGCGGGTGGCGAAAGAACTCAAGACCACTTTTGCAAGCCACTACACAGACGACATATCGCTTTCAGGCGCTCTGCGGGCGGATGTGGTGGCGCGATATAATGCGAAAACGACGGGACAGAAATTCCTGATCTGCCCGCAATTGGATGTGTAAGCATGAAATACGATGAGGTTGTAAACGGACGGCGGAGCATTCGCGGTTATAAGGATGAGCCGGTGCCGAAATCCTTGATCAAGGAGGTTATTGGCCTCGCCTTGCGTGCGCCGTCGTCGATGAACACGCAGCCGGCCAATTTCTATGTCGTGACCGGCGCGCCGCTCGATCTTATTCGCAAGGGCAATGTCGAGCGCAATCTTGCGGGTGTGCCGGATTCGCGCGAGTTCCGGAGCCACGGCGCTTATGCGGGCATTCATCGCGAGCGGCAGATCGGTGTGGCCAAGCAATTGTTTGGGGTGATGGGAATTGAGCGTCACGACAAAGCAGCCAGGCAGGACTGGGTCTTGCGCGGGTTCCGGCAATTTGATGCGCCGGTTTCTGTGGTGGTGACGTATGACCGCTCGATCCACGGCAGCGATATAGCGCCGTTTGATTGCGGCGCGGTGACGAATGCGCTGGTCAATGCCGCCTGGTCCCGGGGCTTGGGCTGCGTGATCAATTCGCAAGGGATTATGCAGTCGCCTGTGGTGCGCGAACATGCGGGCATTCCGGACGATCAGGTGATTATGATTTGCGTTGCGATGGGCTTTCCCGATGACAGCTTTCCGGCGAATGCCGTGGTCTCGCATCGCAAATCCATCGACGAGGCGGCGGTTTTTGTCGGATTTAACGACCCGAAACACACGCAGGAGATCTGAGGCCGCGCGGCTAGGATTACGTCGACACAACTATAGGTCTGGCTCTTGCATATTGAGCCGATCACGGTATGGCTGGCTTTTGCATGGGAGCTGAACATGCGCCTCTGGATAAGTCTTTGCCTGTTATTGGTGGCCTGTAACGCTCAGGCACCGGCTCCGGACGAAGATGTGGCGGGGGCGCAGTCGGGTGAGATAGCGCCCGTGTCCGGTGTTGCGCTGGACATGGCCGAGGCGCGTGCGGCCCGTCTGTCCAACATCAATTATGCGCTCGATTTCTGGATACCGGAGAGCAAGACGGAGCCGGTGCGATTGCAAGAAGTTCTGACGTTCGATCTGTCGGATGCGGGCGCGGATCTGCAGCTCGATTTTCGCGAGACGAGCGACAAGCTGCAAGCGCTCGAGATCAATGGAACCGCTTATCCCATTCGCCATGAGAAAGAGCATCTCGTATTGCCTGCGGGCGCGCTCAAGACGGGCGCGAACCGCGTCTCTATCGAGCTGATTGCAGGTGACACATCGCTCAACCGGAACCCGGAATATCTTTATACGCTCTTTGTACCGGACAGGGCGCGCACGGCTTTTCCCGTGTTCGATCAGCCCAATCTGAAGGCGAGTTATGATCTGACGCTGGATGTGCCGGCGACATGGCGGGCGCTTGGCAATGGGCAGCTGCTGGAGGCTACCGATGTGGCCGAAAGCGACAGCGGCCGCGCGTCTCGGCTCTACAAATTTGCGCGCTCGGACAAGCTTAGTTCCTACCTGTTCTCCTTTGTGGCGGGTGAATTTCAAGAGATTACGCGAACGATTGACGGTCGCGAGATGACCATGTTCCACCGCGAAACCGATGAGGCGAAAGTTGCGCGCAATGCGGACGAGATTTTCGAAGCGCATGCCGAAGCGCTGGCATGGCTTGAGGATTATACGGGGATCAAGCACCCGTTCCAAAAGTTCGATTTTGCGCTGATCCCGACCTTTCAATATGGCGGGATGGAGCATGTCGGGGCAATCCAGTATCGCGCCTCTGTGCTGTTGCTCGACGAGGCGCCGTCTGATCAGCAGCGGCTCGGACGCGCCAATCTGATTGCCCATGAGGCGGCGCATATGTGGTTTGGCAATCTTGTGACGATGGACTGGTTTAACGATGTCTGGACCAAGGAAGTTTTTGCGAATTTCATGGCGTCGAAGATTGTCAATCCGGGCTTTCCGGACATTGATCATGATCTCAATTTCCTGCTCCGCTCCTATCCGCCGGCCTATCGTGTGGACCGGACGCGGGGGGCGAACCCGATCCGTCAGGCGCTTCCGAATCTGAACGAGGCGGGCAATTTGTACGGCGAGATCATTTATAATAAGGCGCCGATCATGATGCGCCAATTGGAGTTTTTGCTCGGTGAGGCGGCGTTCCGCGATGGGATGCGCGAATATCTGGCGACCTTTGCCGATGCCAATGCGACATGGCCGGACCTGATCGAGATTCTCGACCGGCATTCGGAACAGGACCTCAAAGCGTGGAGCGAGGTTTGGGTCAATACGGCGGGCCGGCCGCATTTCCGCGTCAGCGATGATGGTTTGTCGCTGGTGCAGGAGGACCCCTCTGGCGCGGGCCGGATCTGGCCGCAGCGGTTTGCGCTTGCAGGGGCTGAGCCGCGCGCGCTGGACTATGCGGCCTCTGCGCGCGAGGCCATAGTGGGCGGCGAGGGCGTGCTGTTTAACTCTGACGGGGCGGGCTATGGCCTGTTTCCGGTTGATCTTGATGTGATCGCAGGCCAGTGGGATACGCTGAGCGATCTGCAAAAAGGTGCGCAGCTGATCAATCTCTATGAGCAGTTTCTTGAAGGGAGCGATGGGCTTTCGGCGGCCGACTACAGGGCGTTTCTGATCGCTCGTCTTGGAGAGCGTAACGAGTTGTTGCTCGACACAATGCTGAGCCAATGGCAAACGGTTGCGCGGCTGTCGCTTGATGCGGGCGCGGCGCGGGAGCTTGCGCTTGAGATCGAGCCGGTGCTTGCCGGTTTTATGCTGGACGAGACCCGCGCGGTGAGTACGCGCAAGATCTATTTGCGTAGCTTGCAATATATGGCGCAGAGCCCCGAAATGCTCGGTATGCTGACGGAGATTTGGCGCGGGGAGAGAGCGCTTGAAGGGGTGACCCTGTCAGCGCGCGAGCGGAGCGATCTGGTGGCGCTGCTCGCGATCAAGCGGGCTGATCAGGCGGATGTTTTGCTGGCGGAGCATCTGGCCGCGCTGTCCAATCCGGATGATCGGAGGCGGTTTGAATTTATCATGCCTGGGCTCTCGCCTGATCCGTCCGTACGGGACGCGTTTTTCCGGTCTCTGGCGGAGGAGGAAACGCGCGAAGTGGAAGCGTGGGTGCTCGATGCGCTGGCCTATTTGCATCATCCAGACCGGATCGACACGACGCTTGGCTATGTTGAGGGCGGGCTGGTGTTGATGGAAGACATTCAGGCGACGGGCGACATCTTTTTCCCCGGGCGCTGGATGACGCAGATTTTGCAGAACCACACCGATCCGGCGGCGGCGCGCACGGTCGAGGCCTTTCTTGCGGCGCGTCCGGATTATAATGCGCAGCTTAGGCTGAAAATTTTGCAGGCGAGCGATCTTGCCTTTCGGGCCGAGCGGGTGCGGGCGCTGGCTGAGAAGGATCAATAGGACGTGTCAGGAGCATTTTGTATGGCTTGGCGGCAGAATAGTGGTATTTGATAAAAATTAGGAAATGTGGTTTGCAATAGACTAACGCTATTTCAGGACTCAGCGGATGCGGCCCACTTTAAGACAGCTTCAATATCTTGTGGCGATTGCCGATACGGGCCGGTTTGTCGAAGCGGCCAAGCGTCTTCATGTTAGCCAACCGAGCCTTTCAACCCAGCTTGCCGAGATGGAAGCCGAGCTATCCTGCGCGCTGGTCGAGCGCGGGCGGCATGGCGCATTCCTGACCCCGATTGGCGAAGAGGTGGCCCGCCGCGCGCGGTTTATTTTGAGCGAAGTTGAGGATATGAAAGCGGTCACGCGCGAGACGGCCTCAGGGCTTGCCGGACGTATCCGGCTCGGCGTGTTGCCCTCGGTCGGTCCGTATTTGTTGCCCACCGCGACCAAGCGTCTGCATCACCAGTTTCCCGAATTGCGGCTGTCTGTGCGCGAGGAACGTACCGTTGATCTTGAGGCGCATTTGGCCAGCGGCCAGTTCGATATCATCATGTCCACCGCGCACAATCATTCCGCATACGCCTCAACGCCATTGTTTGAGGAAGACCTCTGGATTTGTGCGGCCTCGGACGATCCGCTGGCCAAGGGAAAAGGCCCGCTTGCGCTGACGAATCTCAAGGACAGACCTTTGCTGACGCTTGGCCCTGGGCATGGGTTTAGCCAGCTTATTGGCGAGTTGGCGCGCAAGGCGGGCGCTTATATTAGCGAGGAATATCAAGGGACAAGCCTCGACGCGACGCGGCAAATGGCGGTGATGGGCGCAGGCATTGCCGTCCTGCCGAGCCTCTACGTCAAGATCGAAGCGCAACGCGACAGCGAGATTACGCTGCGCCCGATCTCGGACCCAATGGCCAAGCGAAAAATATCGCTCATCTGGCGTCAGAAATCTCCCTTGGGCGAGAAGTTTGAAGCGCTCGCCGGCCATTTTAGGGAAACGGCGGGGGCGTTGCTTTAGAGTGCGCGGTTACTGGCTGGTTACTCGGTCCCCTCACTGCGCATGCCTTTCCAGAGGCTGATGCAACAAATCAGTATGATGATGGTAAATGGCAGGGCGGTTGCGATTGTGCCTGCCTGTAGGGATTGGAGCGCTGCGGTGCCGCCGCCATAGAGGAGGGCCGAGGCGGTCAGTCCCAGCATGCAGGCCCAGAAGATGCGCTGGATGACCGGCACTTTGAGCTTGCCGCCGGAGGTGATTGTATCGACGACCAGCGCGCCTGAATCGGCTGATGTGACGATGAACACGATGAGCAGCGCAATGGCCGCCGTAGACGTGACCGCTGCAAAAGGCATCTCGGCGAGCATCTGGAAGAGGACCAGGGACGCGTCCGAAACGCCGCCGGCCAGATCGCCAATCCCGCTCTGGTTCTGGGCGATGGCCGTTTCGCCAAAGGCGGTGAACCAGATCACACAGATCGTAAAGGGCACGAGCAAGACGACGAGGAAATATTCGCGCACGGTGCGTCCTTTGGAAATCCGCGCAATGAACATGCCGACAAAGGGCGACCATGAAATCCACCACGCCCAGTAGAAGATCGTCCAGTCGTGGAACCATTGCGTGTCGGTGCGGCCAAACCAGTTTGTCAGCACGGGCGTGTCGATGAGATAGGCGGTCAGGTTTTCTGCAAAGCCGGAGAAAATCCGCCCTGTTGGTCCGGCGACGAGGACAAAGATCAAGAGGCCGAAGGCGATGGCCATGTTGAGATTGCTCAGGAGTTTCACCCCGCCATCAATGCCGCGATAGACCGACAGAATCGCAAGGACCGTCATGGCGGCGATCAGGGCGATCTGTACGGTGAGGGTGGGGGTGAAACCGAAGAGATAGCCAAGCCCGGCGGCCGCCTGCGTGCCGCCAATGCCGATTGTTGTGGCGAGGCCGAATATGGTCGAGACGACGGCGAACAGGTCAATCAGATGGCCCGGCCAGCCCCAGACGCGGTCGCCTAAGAGCGGATAGAAAGCCGAGCGCATGGTCAGCGGCAGCCCCTTATTGTGGGCAAAGAACCCAAGCGATAGGCCGACCACGGCGTATATTGCCCAAGGCGCAATGCCCCAATGGAAAATGGTGGCGCTGAAGGCGAGGCGTTCGGCTTGCGGGGTGGCTGGTTCTGCGCCAAGCGGCATGCCGAACCAGTCGGTATAATAGGCGAGCGGTTCGGCGGCGCCATAGAACATGAAGCCGATCCCGACGCCTGCGGCAAACAGCATGGCAATCCAGGAATGGAGTTTGAAATCGGGTGTTGCGGTTTGTCCGCCGAGCCGGATACGCCCGAGCGGGGAGGCGGCGAGCACGAGGCAGAAGGTCAGCACGAGGACGGGTGTGGCGGCGAACAGCCAGTCGAAATTTTCCAGCGTCAGGCGTTTGGCTTCGGACAGGAATCCGTTCGCCTGCGCGGGAAACAGGAGCGTCGTGACGCTGAACAGTAGGACGAGCCCTGCGCTGAGGAAGAAGACCGGATTGTGGATGTCGAGCCCGGCGACTGTGACATTGTCCTGGCCGACGGTGTGAGCGGTGTCGTAGTCGGTTTCTGTGCTCGCTGAGGTGAGGCCGGGGCGATCTTTGGCCGGTCCGGCGCGCCCGTTTTGGTCAATGTCTGTCATGAATCACCCATCCCGCATTCGGTCCAGCCCGCTTGTTTTGTTTAGACTGTCGAAATTTATATATCAGTGTTCAGCGGATGTGCGAGCCTTTTTGCACTTGTAAACTGTCTATTTTTGCTCGATTTTGACGCCATGACGCTGGGGCGGCGGGGAAAGCTGTCGGTAGATGACAGTTAAAACCTTTCACTTATCGAAATATTCGGTTAGGCCTTGCCGCATTGAGGGTCAGGCCTTCGCGATGCGGTGTCTTCAATGCGCGCATCACGTTGGAAGGCTAGAGGACAGATACCGAGGGATTTTATATGTACCGACTTATGACTGGCGTCTCAGGGGCCGCCTTGATGCTTGCTTTTGGCTTGTCCGCGCAGGCGCAGGAGGGGGTCGAGGGGGCCGCTGACGAACGCCGTCTCGCGCCGGTTACGGTCACCGCGACCAAGAGAGCCGAGAGTGCGCAGAGCGTTCCGGTGACGGTGTCTGCGCTTGGCGAGGTCACGCTCGACGAGTTGAATGTCAGTGTGTTTACGGATTATCTCGTCCAGTTGCCGGGCGTAACGGCGGGCGGGTCTGGCCCCGGGCAGAACACGATTTACATTCGAGGACTGGCCTCGACCACGCCGAATTTGACGACGGCGGGTGTTGCGGGGCTTGCGCCAAATGTGGCGCTTTATCTTGACGAGCAGCCGGTCTCGCAGCCTGGGCGAAATCTTGATGTTTACGCGGCTGACCTTCAGCGCGTTGAGGTGCTGTCTGGTCCGCAAGGGACGCTTTTCGGGGCGAGCTCTCAGGCCGGTACGGTGCGGTTGATTACAAACAAGCCCAATCTTGACGGATTTGAGGCGAGCGTGAAGCTTGGCACGGCTTTCACTGAAGGGGGCGAGTTTAGTCAGTCTGTTGAAGGTGTTCTAAATATTCCTGTTACGGATAAATTTGCTGTCCGTGTCGTCGGCTATGTTGATGATCAGGGCGGGTATATTGATAATGTGGCGGGCACGCGGTCGGCGGCGGAAAGCGGGCGCTTTCGACCGGAAGGGTTTGTTCGCGCCAATGGCGTTCCGGTGTCGGAAAATCGCGCAGGGTTTCAGGCCGGTGCGGATTTGTCGAATGTGAACTTTATCGAAGCGAACAATCAGGCGCTTGTCGAGGAAGACTTTAATGATGCGACCTATGCGGGTTTCCGGCTGAGCGGGCTTTACGAGTTCAATTCCGACTGGAATCTGAACGTCTCGCATTCCCAGCAGAGTATTGAGTCCGATGGTGTGTTTTTCACCGATCCGGAACTTGATGATCTCGAGGTTCAGCGGTTTTCGCCGGACAGTATTCAGGATGATTATTCCAATACGGCGTGGACGCTTGAAGGGCGGCTTGGCTTTCTTGATGCCGTTTATACGGGCGCATTTACCGACCGCGATACTGATCAGAGAGTGGACTATACGGACTATCTTTTCGTGGGTCAGTACCTGCCCTATTACATTTGTGATGGCTCGGTGTCCTATCCGGGTGCTGCGGGGCCTGCGGGGACGTGTCAGGCGCCGAACCTGCTGGTCAATTCTTCGACCGATACGAAAATACAGACGCATGAATTGCGGTTTAATACGCCTGCGGAGCACCGGATTCGCGCAACGGTTGGCGGCTTTTACAGCGATCTCGAACTTGATGAGTTGAATGATTTTATCTATCCGGGTTCGACGCAAGTGGTTGGGTTTAATGGAGAAATTGGATTTGCGCCAAACTTTCCGTTGACCAATACGGCGGTGACGGGACTTGTCGGCAATGCTGCGCCCGGCTTCTTCTCAGACCCTGGCCCGTTTCCGGATGGCGTTATCTTCCGTAATGACATTCGGCGTACGGATGAACAGTTTGGCATTTTTGGCGAGGCGACGTTTGCGGTTATTCCGGACACATTGGAAGTGACGTTCGGGGCACGCTATTATGACATTGAAGTGGATTTTGAAGGCAGTGCAAACTCGTCCTTTTCCAATCTTGGTCAGACTGAGGATGCGCAAGCGTTTGGTACGAATATTTCAGCACAATTTGCGCCGGGCAATGCGGCCGGTGCACCCGATGCTGCGCGCACGGATGGTGTGATCTTCAAGGGCAATGTCAGCTGGACGCCTACGGATGATCTATTGTTCTACTTTACGTATTCGGAAGGCTTCCGGCCAGGGCTGCTCAATCGTCCGGGCGGGGCGGTCAGCCCGAGCGGGTTTGTTGTTCCGTTTGCGCTGGATACGGACGAAGTTCAAAATTTCGAGTTTGGCTGGAAGACGACGCTGTTTAACCAGCTCCAGCTTAATGGCAGCGCCTTCTATGTCGATATTAGCGATTTGCAGACGACGATTTTTGATACGTCGATCACCAACCTGTTCTTCTCGGACAATGCGGCGAATGCGGAACTGTTCGGGCTTGAGGCGGACATTATCTGGGCGCCGCCACAGATTGAGGGGCTGACGGTGACGGCGGCGTTCTCTGTTCTTGATACGGAGATTACTGAAGTTCTGACCCCAACTGGCGATGTGCTTGAGGGGGACGAATTGGCCTTTGCGCCGAACTTTCAGGGCAATCTGCGGGCGCGTTATGAGTGGGATCTGTCCGGCGGGGACTATCGCGCGCATGTTCAGGGGCAAGGGGTCTATTCCGGCTCGTCCTTTTCGGACATTATCACGATCAACCGCGCAGAGATTGATAGCTGGTTCACCTTGGCGACCGCTGTTGGTGTGAGTACGGATCAATGGTCGGCAGAGTTTTACATCGACAATCTGACCGATGAGCGGGCCGAGTTGGCGAATAATTTTGTGTTTGACCGCGAACGGGTGACCGTGAACCGGCCGCGCAGCTATGGCCTCCGGCTGTCGTACAAATACTAGCTTGTAAGCTGCGCAAAACCAGTTGATCATTGGGTGCAATTTCGAATCCTATGATCAATGTGCCCAGAGAATGACCGAGATTACTGACGCTCTTTTGTCCGAACGCAAAGCCGTGCAGGCCCTGATGCAGGCTGGACGGTTTGGCGAGGCTCTCGCGGCGGCCGATGGCGCGCTGGGCACCTCGCCCGAGGATGTGGAGCTGCTCTATATGGGCGCGGCGTCGGCGCGGTATGCCAAGAAATTTGATCGGGCTGCGGAGTATTTGGCGCGATTGAAATCCGTGCAACCGGAGTTTGGTCGCGCTTTTCAGGAAGAGGGCCATTTGCTCCGCGATCAGGGGCAGTTCGAGGCGGCGCTTGGGGCTTACCGGCGGGCGTGCCAGTATAATGGTGCGCTTATTGCGAGTTGGGCGGCACAAGCGGAGATCCTTCGGCGGCTTGGACAGGCTGAGGGGGCGAGCGCGGCAGAGGCTCAGGCGGGCCGGCTTAAAGCTTTGCCGAAGCATTTGCTGGCGGTGAGCAATCATCTGGCCGAGGGGCGCATATTGAAAGCGGAGGATTTGTGCCGCGCGTTTCTGAAAGCGCATCCGCATCATGTTGAAGCCATGCGGCTCTTGGCGGAGATCGGGACGCAGCTTGGTGTGCTGGAGGATGCTGATCTTTTGCTTGAGGCGGCCGTGGAAATCGCGCCGGACAATATCCAGCTTCGGCTCGACTATATTCAAGTGCTCCGTAAGCGGCAGAAATTTGTTGAGGCACTGGCACAGGCGCGCGCGCTTTATGAGCGTGATCCGGGCAATCCGCTTTTTCTCTCGCATTTCACCATTGAGACGATGCAGACGGGGGATTATGACACGGCGCTTGGCCTCTTTGACAAAGTGCTGGAGAAGCTGCCTGACGATCCGGCAACGCTGACCTCACGCGGGCATGCCTTGAAAACGGCGGGGCGGCAGGCTGAGGCGATTGGTTCTTACAAGGCGGCCATTGCAGCGCGCAGCACGCATGGGGACGCTTGGTATGCGCTGGCCAATTTGAAGACTTATACGTTCGAGGATGGTGAGCTTGCGCAGATGCAAGCGGTGGCCGGACAGGCGGATCTGAGCCATATGGATCGGGTGCATATCGCGTTCGCATTGGGAAAAGCGTTCGAGGATCGTAAGGCTTATGATGATGCGTTCGCGCAGTATGCTCTGGGCAATGGGCTGAAATCCGCCCAGAGCCGATACACCAGCGCGCAGATGCAGGCCGAGCTTGAAGCGCAGAAGACCGCGTGTCCGGCGACCATTTTTGCCGAGCCTGACCGCAAGGGCCATGCCGCGCCCGATCCGATCTTTATCGTCGGCTTGCCGCGCGCGGGGTCCACACTGATCGAGCAGATACTTGCCTCCCATAGCCAGGTCGATGGCACGCTGGAATTGCCGGACATTCTGTCGCTCGCCCATCGCTTGCGCGGCCGTAAGCATGTGTCCGAGGCGGCGCGCTATCCGGATGTTCTGGCTGAACTGTCAGCAGACGCACTATCCGATCTTGGCACAAATTACATCGAGACAACGCGGATACATCGTCGGGGCGCGCCGTTTTTTACCGACAAAATGCCGAACAATTTCAGGCATCTGGGGTTGATCCATTTGATTCTACCGAACGCGAAGATCATTGATGCGCGCCGCGCGCCGATGGATTGCTGCTGGTCGGGCTTTAAGCAGCTATTCGCCGAGGGGCAGGAGTTTACCTATGCGCTCGAGGATATTGGTCATTATTATCGCGCCTATGTGGATCTGATGGATCATTGGGAGCGTGTGCTGCCGGCGGGCACGGTTTTGCGTGTCCAACATGAAGACGTGCTCGACGATCTTGAGGGGCAAGTGCGGCGCATTCTGTCTTATTGCGGTCTGCCGTTTGAAGCGGCCTGTCTTGATTTCCACCAGACCCGGCGGGCGGTGCGCACGGCGAGTTCCGAACAAGTGCGCCAACCGATAAGCCGCGCGGGCCAGGATCAGTGGCGTCCGTTCGTCCATCATCTTGAGCCGCTTAAAAAGGCGCTTGGCAAAGAGCTTGTCGGCGAGGTATGAGCGATTCCATGACGATACGGTCCGAAGATGCCCTGATTGCCTTGCGCCAGATCCAGCGTAAAACGGAACTGGCGGCCAGACGGCTTGCGCAGATGGCGGGGCTGACCCCGTCCCAGCTTGTTGTGATGCAGATTTTGAAAGATCGCGGTGAGACGAGCGCGGGTGAGTTGAGCCGATTGACCCAGCTCAAACATGCGACGATTACGAGCCTGACGGATAAGCTTGTCGCGCGGGGGTATGTTACCCGCCGAAAGGTCGAGAGCGACAAACGCAAAGTCTGGCTGGATCTGACCTCGGCGGGTGAAACGGGGCTCGCGGCGGCGCCTGATCTCTTGCAGGAAGTGTTTGAGGTCCGGTTCAATGCGTTGCCCGACTGGCAGCAATCCATGTTGGTTGCGGTGCTGGAGCGGGTTTCGGCTTTGCTGGACGCGGAAGATCTTGATGCCGCGCCCGTTCTCGATATTGGTGCGCTGGACGAGAAGCCGGACTAGACACGGCCTCGGCAACCCCAAGCGTGGAAACTCATCATCTCCAAAAGAAAAGGCCGACCGGAGATGATCCGGTCGGCCCTTGTTTTCGCGTGCGGTTTACTTGGCCTAGAAGGCGAAGCGTGCGCGGAGGAAGCCGCCATGAGACTGGTAGTCCGAGGCGAACTCGCCATTATATTCGACGCCAATCGTGACACCGTTTCCGGCGACGAAGTTGACACCTGTGCCGACTTCAAAGCGTGACTGGGATGGGTCATCGCTTTCCAGTGAGAACGGAGCGGTGGCACCGGCGAGGTTCACATCGAGGACACGCTCGTCACCGATCACGTCATAGACATAAGCGGCCCTTGCAAATGGCTTGAAGCCATCAAAGTCAGCGGCCACATCCGCACCAACCCGAAGGTCGAGATACTGAACGCTGTCGGCATCGACATCGAGGTTGAGGCCACCAATCTCGGTGAAGTCATCCTCTGACAGGCTCGCAAAGCGGAACCCGGCGTTTGGTGTGAAGGTGAACGCGCCATTTTCGATGACATATCCAGCGGTGGCCTGTGTCGTGAAGCCTTTGACATCCGCGTCGCCGGTGATGGTTCCGGTCGTGCCAAGACGCTCGGTGTCACCATTGCCGAAGATGTAGCCGATTTGACCGTTTACGAAGGTCTGGCCTGACTTGTAACCGGCATAGGCTGACAGTTGGAAACTGTCGATGTCGGTTTCCTGAGCACCCGGGCCGTCGCTGTCTATGCTGATATTGGCATAGTTGAAGGCTGCGCCGACGGTGAGCTGCTCGCTCACTTTGGTGTCTGCGCCCAGAGCGATACCGAAGCTGTCGGCGTCATATCCAGGTTGGCTGACAACGCCGCTTCCGTCACCGCGATCCGCTGTGCGACCGAAGGCCTGTGCCCAGACACCTGTTGCGGCATCAGAGTTGAGGCGGCGGTTGACATAGCGGTCTGCCAGTTCGTGGCTCTCATAGACTTCCCGAGTTGCGCCTTCATTGATGGCTGGGAGAAGTGCCAGAGCCGAGGTCGTGAAGTCCGCGACGCCTGCACTGTCATTGAGCGCGTTTGCAACGGTGGCATCCAGCGCGCCGGCTGTGAAGGCCGACGTTACGGCTCCGCCAAACGCGGAGATGTTTGCGTCTGGTGAGACCTGAGCCAGATCGACGGCTGTGGCTGTGACCGCGATGCT
>CALLCD010000240.1 GCA_938049795.1 uncultured Hyphomonadaceae bacterium
GGCCAGACGCGCTTTACCCTGTTTATTCCAATTGCGAGGTCCGAGTGATGACCAAACCGACCATCCTTGTGGCTGAAGACGATGCGGCCATCCGGCTCGTGATCAGCCAGACCCTGACCTCGGCAGGCTATGCCGTGCGCACCACCGCCTCCGCCGACGCCTTGCAGCGCTGGGTGCGCAATGGCGAGGGCGATGTCATCGTCACCGATGTCTATCTCGACGAAGACCCGATCTTTGACATCATGCCCGCCATCCGCCTCGAACGCCCCGACCTGCCCGTCATCGTGATGAGCGGCCAGAACACGATCCTGACCGCAGCCTCGGCCGCAGAGCATGGCGCATTTGACTATCTGCCCAAGCCTTTCGACATTGAAGTGCTCACCGATCTGGTCACCCGCGCGCTGAAAAAACCAAGCGGGGTCCGGCGGATTGACCGCGAAACCCGCAAGGCCGAACAAAACGCCGTTCTGCCGCTGATCGGCCGGTCCGAGCAAATGCAGGATGTCTACCGCGTCGTCTCGCGCATTATGAACACCAGCCTCACCGTACTGATCGAAGGGGAGGCGGGCAGCGGCAAGGAGCTGACCGCCCGCGCCATCCACAATCTTGGCCAGTATGCCGACGCACCCTTCGTCGCGCTTGATCTTGATGGGCTGGACGCCGCCGAGATGGCCGAAGCCTTTGCCGCCATCCGCTCCGATGTCCGCTCGACCGTCTATATCGACGAAGTGGCTGGCCTTTCTGCCGATGCACAGGCTCGTCTGGTGCGCCTGTTGCGGCGTCCGGGTCATGCGCGTCTGATCGTTTCCACCAATCATGATCTTGACCAGAGCGTCGTCGATGGCGTCTTCCGTCGTGATCTGTTCTACCGGCTGAATGTCGTCCGCCTAAGCCTGCCGCCCATCCGCGAGCGCAAGGAAGACATTCCCGAGCTGGCCCAAGCCTTCCTCGTCCGCGCCCGCGACAATGGCCTGCCCAATAAGCGGCTGGATGCGGCCAGTCTCGACCGGCTTTCCGCTTATGACTGGCCGGGCAATGTCCGCGAGCTTGAGAACATTATTCTGCGCCTGTGTGCGCTCAGCCCGGACGAACTGATCACTGTGCGCGATGTTGAAATGGCGATGAGCGTTGATCTGACCCGTCTGGCGCCATCCTCTGTCACTCTCGAAGACGAGTTCGCCGCGACCCTCAAGGCGCATATCCTGCCCAAACTGGTATCGGTCGGACAGGACGAGCAGAGCCAGATCCACCAAAATGTCATCGCCAGCCTCGAAAAACCGCTGATCGAACTGGCCCTGTCTATCACATCGGGCAACAAGGTCCGCGCGGCCAGCTTGCTCGGGGTCAATCGCAATACGCTTCGGGCCAAAATGAAAGCACTTGGTTTTGCAGAAGAGTGATTGACCTGCTAAAAGCCTGTTGCTCTAGTGCACCACTGTTGCATTAGTGTGACAAGTTGCGGTGTAGAGGGTTCGTGTGAGCGACAAAAAGAAGTCCAACAAACTGTTTCCAGTGCGTCGGCAGTATCAGATCGTGTTTATCGCGGCGGTGCTGATTGCGACCCTTGTGACGCTGTTGACCATATCGGGGCTCAACCCGATCCAGCCCTTTGCGGGCTATTATCTTGTTTTGATTACGATCAATTTCGTTCTGATTGTCGGATTGGCGGTCTGGCTCGTCAATCGCTATCGGGCGTTGCGCGCCCAGTCATCGCTGAAGGGCGGCGGGCGGCTGATCAATCGGTTTCTGCTCCTGTTCAGCCTGTCTTCCGTGGTGCCAGCAACCATTGTCGCAGTCGTTCTCGGCACGGCGCTCGCCAAGGGGATCGACACTTATATTGACGACAATATCGAGGAGTTTGTCGAGGATACGGCCAAACTCACCCGTGAGAATTACGATAGTTTCGTCAATGATTTCGAAGATGATACGCGTTTGATGGCGCAGGATATCGACTATCGGGAAACCGCTATTGGGTTTCGCGAAACGCCTGACGTGTTTGCTGAATTTCTCGGCCTTCAAGCGGGGTTTCGGTCATTCCGTATGGCCTATCTGATCAATGAAACGGGCGAGCAGTTGGCCACCGCAAAGATTGACGAGTTCCCCGGATTTGTCCCGCCCGACGAGAGAGCGCTGCAAGAGGCCAATATGATGGGGATCGGCCCGGACGCCCCCCGCGTGATCGGCCTGACCTTGTACGAGAACACCGGCCTCGTCACCGCGTTGGTCAAGCTTGAACATTATGGCGGGCTTTATCTCTACGTCCTCAAGGAAACCTCGCCCTCTACGTTCTCCCAGTACCGAAAAGCCGAATCAGCGCTGTTGCAATACCGCGATGCAGAAGCGGCGATCTCGCAACTCCAGTCGATCTTCTTTGTCGCCTACGTCCAGATTGTCGCCTTGGCGCTCTTGCTGTTCGCGCGGCTTGGTCTTGAAGCCGCAAACTCCATTGCCGGTCCGATTGGCAGTCTTGCCACCGCCGCTCACAAAGTCCGCGATGGCGATCTTACCGCTCGCGTGCCGCCGCCGGGGAGCGATGACGAGATTGATGAGCTGGCCACCTCGTTCAACACAATGGCCGCGCAATTGGGCGCGCAACGCACCGCTCTGCTCAGCGCCCGATCAACCTCCGAGAACCGCCGCAAATTCCTCGAAACCCTGCTCTCGCAAGTCAGCGCTGGCGTCATCCGGACCGACAGCGCCCTGACCATCACGCTTGCCAATTCATCCGCCGAAGCGCTGATCGGGCAGGGCGATCTACACGGCCGTCCGCTCGGCGATATCATGCCTGAATTTCGCGCCCGCGCCCATCAGGTGCTCCGCGAACATATTGCAGACGACGCCTCCCTCGAGATCTCTATCGGCGGCGACATCCGTCATATCCGCCTGCGCACCCAGATGGACGCTGATGGCGGCTGCGTTTTAACCTTCGACGACGCCACCCGCATCATCACGGCCCAGCGTCATATGGCATGGCGCGATGTGGCCCGCCGTATCGCTCACGAGATCCGCAATCCGCTCACCCCGATTCAGCTCTCCGCCGACCGCCTCTCGCGACGCTATGCCGACAAGATTGACGATGATGGTGTCTTCGTGCGCAGTCTCGAAACCATCAACAGGCAAGCCGCTGACATCGGACGCATGGTCGATGAGTTTTCGAACTTTGCCCGCATGCCCGAGCCAAACATCCGCGCGTTTGATTTCTCCGCCATGCTCGAACACGCCGCTTTTGCCCAAGGCGTCGGCGCCCCCGACATCACCGTCGCCGTGGAGGCCCCCGAAGCGCCAATTATATTGCAAGGTGACGAACGCCTCTTACGTCAGGCCTTTGCCAACCTCACCAAAAATGCGCTCGAAGCGATCCAGTCTCTACCCGAAGACCTTGAAGTCGTCGGCCTGATCAAACTCATTGCCATCCCGTCGCCAGACAGCCTCGAAATTATCATCGAGGACAATGGCCCGGGCTTCCCGCTCGAAGCGCGTGACAAGCTGCTGGAACCCTATGTCACCACACGGGACCGGGGCACCGGGCTGGGCCTTGCCATCGTCAACCGCGTGATTGTCGATCATGGCGGCAAAATCGCGCTTCAGGCCCGCCCGGATGGCACACGCGGCGCACGGGTCAGTATTACGCTGCCGCTCAAATCAGATGCCGACATTGTAGAAGATAATGTCCATCCACCCCAACGCTCTGAAGAGGAAGCTGTCTGATGATAAGTGATATTCTGATCGTCGATGATGAACCTGATATTCGCGAACTTGTCGCTGGCGTGCTCGAAGACGAGGGCTATCAGACCCGCACCGCTGCAACCGCTGAGCTTGCCATCGAAGAAGTGCGCCTCAGAGCCCCCTCGCTCGTCGTGCTCGATGTCTGGCTGCAAGGCAGCGGCATGGACGGGCTGGAGGTTCTGCAATATCTCAAAACCGTCGATCCGGTTCTGCCCATTATTCTGATCAGCGGTCATGGCAATAGCGAAACCGCCATCGCTGCAATCCGGCGCGGTGCTTATGACTTTATCGAGAAGCCGTTCAAGAGCGCCGAGCTTCTGCATGTGATTGCCCGTGCCATCGAAGCCGCCGCTCTCAAGCGCGAGAATGAACGGCTCAAATCGAAGGCTGGTCTTGACGAACAGTGGATCGGCTCCAGCCAGCCTGCACAGGCCTTGCGTGCGGCCATCGAAAAAGTCGCTCCAACAAATTCCCGTGTGCTTATTCGCGGCAAGGCGGGCGTCGGCAAGGAACTGGCTGCCCGTCTTATTCACGAGCAATCGAGCCGGGGCTCGGGTCCCTTCATGGTCGTCAATGCCGCGAGCCTCTCGCCTGACCAGATGGAACGTGAAATGTTCGGCGAAGAAGACGACAAAGGCACCCCGATCTCGATCGGTCTGTTCGAGCGGGCGCATGGCGGGACGCTTTTGCTGGACGAGGTGGCCGATATGCCGCGCGGCACCCAGAACAAGATCTTGCGCGTCCTCACCGATCAGCGGTTCCAGAGAGTAGGGGGCCGCTCGAACGTTAATGTCGATGTCCGCGTGATGTCTGCGACAACCAAGGATATGGAGCTTGAGATTGAAGCAGGCCGCTTCCGCGAAGATCTCTATTATCGGCTCAATGTCGTCCCGCTTGACGTGCCGTCTCTCAGCCAGAGGCGACAGGATATTCCCGACCTTATTTCCTATTTCTCTCGCAATATCAGCGGTTCGTCCGGTCTGACTGCGCGACATTTCTCCGATGAAGCCGTCGCCGTGCTGCAATCTATGGATTGGCCGGGCAATATTCGCCAATTGCGCAATATCGTCGAGCGCATCATGATTTTGTCATCATCAGACATTGACCGTCCGGTCAGTGTCGAGGAGTTACCGACCGAGCAAAGCACGGCTGCGGCGGGTCTTCAGCCACTTGGCTCGGCCGAACTTGTCGGCATGTCCTTGCGGGATGCGCGCGAACAGTTCGAAAGAGAGTATCTGTCCATTCAGATATCCAGATTTAACGGGAATATATCTAAAACTGCCGAATTTATCGGAATGGAGCGCTCCGCCTTGCACAGAAAATTAAAGGCTCTGGGCATACAATCGGGGCAGGCACGCCAAGGGAAGTAGGACATGCGCGTTTTGATATGCGGTGCGGGTCGCGTGGGACAGGGCATTGCCCGGCAACTTGCGGCCGAAAAACATAGTATCGTTATTGTTGATAATGATCCGGAACTGATCGACAAGGTTTCGACCGAGCTGGATGTGCGCGGGGTGGTTGGCCATGCTGCGCACCCTGATGTGCTGCGCTCGGCCAGTATCGAAGAATGCGAGATGATTATTGCGGTCACCTATCATGATGAGGTGAACATGGTGATCTGTCAGATTGCCCACACTTTGTTCAACGTCCCGACCAAAGTCGCAAGGGTTCGCGCGCGGGCTTATCTCGAAAAAAGCGCTGGTGATCTGTTCACACGCGGCGGGCTGCCGATTGATATGGTCATTTCGCCCGAAATCGCTGTCGGTGATGCCGTTTTGCAGCGTATCCGAACGCCTGGGGCGCTAACGACGGCTAGCTTTGCGAAGGGGGCGATTAAGCTGTTCGGGTTTGATGTTGGTCCCGATAGCCCCGTTTTGGACACCGCACTTGACCAATTCTCTGAATTGTTTCCAGATCTTGAGGCGCGTGTTGTGGGGATTGGGCGTGGCAAGACGCTTTTTGCCCCGCGCTCCAATGATCGTCTGCTTGAAAATGACCGTGCTTATCTGACGGTGCAGGACGCCCATGCCGCACGGATCAAACGGATCCTCAACAAAGATCATAATGAGGCCAAACATATTGTCATCGTTGGCGGCGGCAATATCGGGGTTTATCTTGCGTCCAAGATCGAAGATGAATTAGGCGCGCGTATTCGGCTCGTCGAGAGTGATCCGGCGCGTGCTGAACATGCTGTGATGCAGCTTAAGCGTTCGATTGTCATCAATGGTGACGGGCTCAGCTCCGAAATCCTCGAAGAAGCGGGGGTTGGCAGTGCAGATTTTGTCATCGCGCTGACCAATGACGATAAGACAAATCTATTGATTTGCAATCTGGCCAAGCGTGCTGGCGCCAAACGTACGCTTGCGCTGGTCAATTCAATAGAGCTTGCCGGCCTTAGCCGTGATTTGCGGGTTGATGTTGTGCTCGATCCGCGTGCGCTGACGGTCTCGCGTATTTTGCAACGTTTGCGTCGGGGACGGATTCTCAATCTTCTATCGCTTGAGAACGGTGCGGCTGAAACGGTTGAGGGTGTGGTGCTGGAAAGCTCGCCCCTGATCGGCCAGAGTATTGATTATGACGACCTTGCCGAAGGCGTGACGGCCGCTGCAATCATTCGGGGCAAAGAGATTTATCTGCCTGCGCCGACCTTGCGCGTTAAGTCCGGCGATCATGTCATTGTCTTCTACGAAAAACACATGACCCGAAAAGTCGAACAGTTCTTTAGGGTCAGTCCCGAGTTTTTCTAGCAGGCCGATGGCCAGCGCGCTGAAGCTATCTTGAGAGGAGGGCGGGTTTGAACCATATCGCGATTATCCGTATCCTGTCCTATATGGGGCTCGTGCTCGGCGCAACGATGGCGCTGCCGCTCCTGTTTGCGCTGCTGTATGGCGAAACCTCGCAGATCATGGCGTTCGGCATCGCCGTCTCGCTCACCGTCATGCTGGCGGGCATGTGTCTGCAGCTCACATCCCCTCCGACCCGTCGCTCGCAGGTCAATGATGCGCTGGCGGTCGCCGTTGTATGGTGTGTCGGTGCGCCCATTCCCGCCGCTTTGCCCTTTGTCTTCGGCACCGCCGAGCCCTCCGTACTGGCGGGCCTGCATGAAGCGGTCTCCTGTCTGACCACGACCGGACATTCGGTGATCAATCTGGATGGCAATGACTGGCCGGTCTCGCTGCTGGTCTGGCGCGGCGTGCTGCATTGCATCGGCATGGTGTTCAGCCTCGTTCTGGCGGCGAGTGTGTTTGCGGCCTTGAGCTTTGGAGGTCCGGGCATTCAGCGTTCGGTCCTGTTCACCATTCCGGACGGCAATTTCTTCGATGCCATCCCACGCGTTTTACGGGCTGTCATTGCCGTGTGCGTTAGCTTGATTGGAGGCGTGTTCTGCGCCCTCCTGTTTGCGGGCGTGCAGCCGGGCGAGGCGATGGCGCTTGCGATAAGTGTTGCCTCCACAGGGCTGGTTGACCCCAACCATGCGGGACAAGTGGTCGAAGGCAGGCTTGCTGTCTTTATCGTTTTTACAGGTCTTGTTCTGGCGACAACGGGGCTCGCGGTCTTGATGAATTTGAGCCCGAAACGGGTGCGGTTTGCAGTGGTCGATGCCGAGCTTTTCTTGTTGATCGGATTGGTTGGGCTGCTTGGTCTACTGGCTTGGCTTGGCGGGGTTGATGTGTTCAATGCGCTTGCCTGGGCGGTCTCATCGCTTTCAACTTCCGGTCTTTCGCTGGGGGTTAGCGTTAACGAGATCAAGTCCACGCTCCCCGTTACCGTACTCGTCCTGCCAGCCCTGATCGGCGGCGCGGCGCTTTCGACGGCGGGCGGGATCAAGCTTGCGCGGATCATTATTTTGCTCCGGCGGGCAGGACAGGAATTTGCCCAATTGGGGTTCCAGAACTCGGTCGTCGCCCTGCGCTATCGCAATCGCCAGCAAAAACAGAGTGCTGTGCTCGGTGTCTGGGTCTATCTCATCGCCTATATCGCCGCCGTCTCGCTGGTTTTTGTCTGTCTGAGCTTTCTCGGCGAGGGGTTTGGCGTTTCCATGTCCGTTGCGGTCGGGGCGATCTCCAATTCAGGCTGGCTGATCGACCTTGGCGAGGCGAACTTGCCGCTGAAACACGTGGTTGTGATCTTCGGCATGATCCTCGGCCGGCTCGAAATACTGGCCCTGTTGCCAACCCTCAATCCCGCATTCTGGCGCGCATAGGCCCGTCATTCCCCTCAGACCATCAAACCGATTCTTCGCCCGCGACAGTTTACCTAGGGACACGAACCATGCTTAAACCCCGAAAATCCCTTGCCTCGACGAGGCAAACAATCTAGCCGCTAACAAACAAGAAAATTGGACAAAAAATGGCTTCCGACAAAAAACAGAACTTGCAAGATTCCTTTCTCAACGCGGTGCGCAAATCCCGTACCCCGCTGACGGTCTACATCGTCAATGGCGTTAAGCTTCAGGGCGTTGTCACCTGGTTTGACAATTTCTGCGTCCTGTTGCGCGGGGAGGGCCGTCCGCCCCAGCTTGTCTACAAGCACGCCATCTCGACCATTGCGCCGAATGCGCCCGTTTCCCTGTTCGACGAAGAAGACAGCAATGGCGATGGATAGCCGCTCTTGAGCGCAACCATAAACCGTGTGCCAGAGACGAGCCGCGCCGGTGTCGTCATCCCCTGGTTCCGGCCTGCGGATCGGCCTTCGGAAAACCGCCTGATCGAAACCAGCGGCCTTGCCGAAGCGCTCGGCTGCCAGCTTGGCTTTGTCCAGGCCGAACAGGTCCGCCGCATCTCCCCCTCGCATCTTCTCTCCGAGGGTATATTGGAACGCGTCACTGCCGCCATTACCGAGGCCAATATCAACCTGTTCATCGTCGATGGCGCGTTGACGCCTGTCCAGCAGCGTAATCTCGAACGCAAACTCGACATGAAAGTCATTGACCGGACAGGCCTCATCCTCGAAATCTTCGGCCTGCGCGCGCGCACCCGCGAAGGCAAGCTACAGGTCGAGCTCGCCCGCCAGCTCTACGAACGCTCCCGCCTTGTGCGCACATGGACCCACCTTGAGCGCCAGCGCGGCGGCAGCGGCTTCCTCTCCGGCCCCGGCGAAACCCAGCTTGAATCCGACAAACGTATGCTCGACACCAAAGTCCGGCGTCTGCGCGAAGACCTCGAAGATGTCCGCCGCACACGCGGGCTCCAGCGCGATGGCCGCCGCAAATCCGGAACGCCCGTCATCGCCCTTGTCGGCTACACAAATTCGGGCAAATCGACCCTGTTCAACCGCATCAGCGGCGCAGACGTCATGGCCAAAGACATGCCCTTCGCCACGCTCGACCCGACCATAAGACGCGTGGACCTGCCACGGGTCGGCCCCGTCGCGCTTGTCGATACGGTGGGCTTTATCTCGGACCTGCCGACCCATCTCGTTGAATCCTTCCAGGCCACGCTCGAAGAAGCCATGGAGGCGGATCTCTTGCTTCATGTGCGCGACCGCTCCAGCCCTGACGACCACCAGCAAAAGCGCGATGTCGAAATTGTCCTGAGCGCGCTTGAAGACAATAGCGATGGCCACCTGCCGCCCATGATCGAAGTGTGGAACAAGAGTGACCGGTTCGATGCCGATCTGCGCGCCGATATGGCCATCAAGGCCGAAACCAGCCAGCCCAATCCGGCTGTGCTCGTCTCCGCGCTCGACGGGGCTGGCATGGAAACGCTGACCGACGCCATCTCCGCCGCGCTCCAAACCAGCGCCGTCCGCGCCGCGCTGATGCTCGGCCCTGCAGATGGCGCAGCGCGCGGCTGGCTACACGATTATGCCGATGTCATCGAAGAGGCCACCGACCCGAAAACAGGGCACATCAATATGCAGGTCAACTTCACGCTCGCCCAGCTTGGCCGCTTCCAATCCGCCTTTC
>CALLCD010000241.1 GCA_938049795.1 uncultured Hyphomonadaceae bacterium
CTCTTCGAGTTCCACCGACCACACATCCGCCTTGTCCGCATGCGCACAGGCAAACGACAAAACGAAGACAACGAAAACAGAAACCACAAAACGCAACATAGGTAATTTTCTGACAAAAACTCAGGTGAGATGCAAGGGGCGGCCAGCAGGAACAAACGCGCGGCCCGAAGGAAAATCCCCTCACCCCCCAAACGCCCCCAGCGCACGCACCTGCCGCCCCGCCGCATCAAAATTCTCCGGCGCGAGCCAGCCTTGATACGCCGCTTGGAGCGCAGGCCAGTCCGCATCGGTCATCGCAAACCAGGCCGTGTCGCGGCTCTTGCCTTTGACCACCATATCGTTTCGGAAGACGCCTTCAAACCGGAAGCCAAACCGCTCCGCCGCCCGCCGTGACGCGGCATTGGCATTGTCGCACTTCCATTCAAACCGGCGATAACCAAGCCCCTCAAACACATGCGCGGCCATCAGATACACCACCTCTGTCGCCTCACGCGTCCGCTTGAGCGCCGGACCAAACGTCACGCAACCAATCTCCGCGCTGCCATGCGTTTCGCGGACACGCATAAAACTTGCCATGCCCAAAACCGCGCCCGTCCCAAGGTGACAGATCACAGACGTTTCCCAGTCAAAACGCTGGCGAACAAATTCATATATCTGCTCAAACACCGCACGCTCAGGAAACGGACCAAGCGGCATATAGGTCCACAAATCATCATTCTGCGCGCCGCCAACCGCCGCAAACAAGCCATCGCCATGGATGGCCCAATCCAGCCGCTCCAGCCGCACATAGCGCCCTTCCAGCACGTCCGGTGCAGGCCGCTCTTTCGCTGTCCAGCCGTTCAGGCTCACCCAATCACCCCGTTCACAGCCGCCCTCGCCGCCAGCACCGGGCTCATCAAATGCGTCCGCCCGCCGCGCCCTTGTCGGCCTTCAAAATTCCGGTTCGAGGTCGACGCGCAGCGTTCGCCGGGCGCCAAAATATCAGGGTTCATACCAAGACACATCGAACAGCCCGGCTCGCGCCATTCAAACCCCGCCGCCAGAAACACCTCATCCAGCCCCTCCGCCTCGGCCTGCGCGCGCACCAGTCCCGAACCCGGCACAACCATCGCCCGCACCCCCTCGGCCACCTGTCCCCCACGCGCAATTTCCGCCGCCGCGCGCAAATCCTCAATCCGCGAATTGGTACACGAGCCGATAAACACACGCTGGACCGGCACCCCCGCAATCTTCTGCCCACCTTCAAGCCCCATATAGTCAAGCGCCCGCTCAATCGCCGCCCGCTTGACGCCATCGCTGACATCCTCCGAGGACGGAACAGTTGCCGAGAGCGCAATCGCCTGTTCAGGGCTCGTCCCCCATGTCACCGTCGGCTCGACATCTTCAGCGCGGATATGCACAATCTCATCCCACACCGCATCATCATCCGAATAAAGCGTCGCCCAGTATTTCTCCGCCATTTCCCACGCGCCCGCTTTGGGCGCAGAGGGCCGCCCGCGCATATAGTCAAGCGTCGTCGCATCCGGCGCAATCAGCCCCGCCCGCGCGCCGCCCTCAATCGAAAGATTGCACAGCGTCATCCGCCCTTCCATGCTCAAGCCAGCCACAGCCTCGCCGCGATACTCCATGACATAGCCGGTGCCCCCCGCCGTACCGATTTTCGCAATCAGATGCAGAGCGAGGTCTTTCGCAGTAACCCCCTCTGCCAGCGTGCCGGAGACCTCAATCGCCATGTTCTTCATCTTGCGCGCCCGCAAAGTCTGCGTTGCGAGCACATGTTCGACCTCGCTCGTGCCAATGCCATGAGCGAGCGCACCAAACGCGCCATGCGTCGAGGTATGGCTGTCCCCGCACACAATCGTCATGCCCGGCTGGGTCCGCCCCTGCTCTGGCCCGACAACATGAACGATGCCGTTTTTGATGTCGCCCATCGGGAAAAACTCAATGCCATGTTCGGCGACATTTCGGGTCAGCGTCTCAAGCTGGGTCCGCGCCGCCATATCCTTGACACCGGCCAGCCCCGCCGCCTGATTTTCCGTCGGCGTATTATGGTCAGCCACCGCCAGAGTAAGATCCGGACGGCGCACTTTCCGGCCCGCTTGCGCCAGCCCATCAAAAGCTTGGGGCGTCGTCACTTCATGGATCAGATGCAGATCAATATAGATGAGCCTCTCAGCCGCGTTTTTCGGGCTATCGGCTGATCCATTGGTCCCAACCTCTCCCACACAATGGGCGTCCCATATCTTGTCATAGAGTGTTTTGCCTGCCATAGCCGGATTTGCCTCCAAAGTCGGGAAATTATTCCGCTTCTAATGAAAGAAACGGTGCATTTTTGCAAGCAAAATCCGCCGCACCCCAAACCCCGAAAATGGACTCTGGATGTCATCAGGCTAGAATAGGCCCAGTGTTGGAGAAAAGGAGGATAAGATGAACAGTTTGGGGAATTTTTCGGTCAGTCTTGCGGTCAAGGATCTGCGGGCCTCGCGGGCCTTCTACGAGACATTGGGATTTACCGTCTTCCACGACCAGTCCGCACAAAACTGGATGATCCTGAAAAGCGCCACCGCCACGATTGGCCTGTTCCAGGGCATGTTCGAGGGCAATATCCTGACCTTTAATCCGGGCTGGGACGCCGAAGGCCAACCGACGGACACGCCCTTCGAGGATGTCCGCGCCATGCAGACACGGCTCAAAGGGGCAGGCATCGCCCTCGTCACCGAAGCAGACGAGGCCAGCACCGGACCAGCCAGCTTCATGGTCACCGATCCAGATGGAAATATGATCATGATCGACCAGCATGTCCCCGCGCCCGCCTGAACCGGCGAGAGTTCAGCAATGGCCAACCGGCCCCTGATCATGCTCAAGCAAAACCAGCTCCGAGGTCAGCCATTGATAATGCTGTTCAAGCCGGCGCACCATGCCAAGGTCAATCTCGGCCCGTGTGGAGAGCTCCTCGCGCCACGCTTCGAGAATGCGCACTTGGGTTTTCAGCCAATTGGTCATCATATTGTCAGTCATTGAGAGATACATTTTGCCTGTGTCCTGTCTGCTAAGGGATTACACGAACACGCGCCCTGTGCGCCGGTCCATGACAACCAATCTACAGTCTATTAGATGCGAATGCAAATCATTCTCAATAATAGTTTTGTGACTAAAAAAGCCCCACACGCTGACGTGAAGGGCTTTTTGAAAATAATAAATGGCTGGCCGCGCTACTCTTCTGCGCCGCCTTCACCCTGATCAGCTTCTGCAGCCTCTTCAGCCGCTTTCGCTTCGGCGGCCGCAGCCGCTTCTGCTTCAGCTTTCGCCTTGGCAGCCGCTTCGCGCTCGGCAGCGGCAGCTTCTTTGCGGGCCAGCTTGTCAGCCGCTTTCTGACGCTTACGCTCGGTTTTGGACACCGCAATCACAGTCTGCTCGATGCCGTGGCCGGAGGTCCGCTCGGCGATCCGTGCCGACTTACCGCGACGGTCGCGCAGATAGTAAAGCTTGGCGCGACGAACGCGGCCCTTACGCTTGACTTCGATGCTCTCGATCATCGGCGAGACAACAGGGAAGACGCGCTCGACGCCCTCACCAAAAGAGATCTTGCGAACGGTGAAGCTTTCATTCAGTCCGCCACCGGAGCGCGCAATACAGACGCCTTCAAAACGCTGGACGCGCTCGCGCTCGCCTTCCTTGATCCGCACATTCACGGTCAGCGTGTCACCCGGAGAGAAATCCGGAATGGTTTTTCCAGCGGTCACCCGCGCAACTTCTTCAGCTTCAAGCTGCTCAATTACATTCATCGTCCGTCTCCGACGCTCGTAGGTCTGTCCCTGAAGGGTAAGCGGCCCATAAATCGGGTCTACGCGCCCGTGTCAACGCTTTACTTCGGTTCAGACGCCATTCTTTGATCCGGCCATGATTGCCAGACAGAAGCTCAAGGGGGATATCTCGCCCCTCCCAGACCCTTGGCGCCGTATATAAAGGGTATTCGAGCAGCCCCGTCTCGAAGCTTTCCTCGTCGAGCGATGCGGCATTTCCAGCGACCCCGGGAAGCAATCTCACCGTCGCCTCGATCAGGGCCTGCGCGGCAACTTCTCCGCCTGCGAGCACAAAATCCCCGAGCGACACCTCCTCCAGCCCCCGCGCCTCGATCACGCGCTCGTCGAGCCCTTCAAACCGGCCACACAGCACCACCATGCCCGGCCCTGCGGCGAGCTCATGCGCGCGGACCTGCGAAAACGGTTTTCCGCGCGGGCTCGGATAAAGCAGCGGCCTGCCCTCGGCCGCCACCGCATCAATCGCTGCCGCCGCCACATCAGCACGCAAAACCAGCCCCGCACCGCCACCGGCCGGTGTGTCATCAACTTTACGATGCTTTCCGATCCCAAAATCGCGCAAATCGACCGTTTCAAGCCCCCAAAGCCCCTGTTTTCGCGCACGCGCCAGAATCGACACATCCAAAGCCCCGGGGAAAGCCTCGGGGTAGAGCGTAATAATGGTGGCGTTAAAGGTCATAGCCGTGACATATCGAAAAGAGGCCGTCCGGTCATCCACATTCTCCGGTCAGCACTCTGAATCCCGCCCGCCCTAATCAAAAAAATCAAAAAAAATGACCCGCGTGACGAAAATCACGGATAGACCCATCCACCAGCGCTATGGTTGGCTTATGGGCATTCTCATCAGGTTTCCGATCATGTTGGTGCTGGGTACCCATCCTCCTAGGCGTTTGCGCCATCTCGCTAGCGGGACCCCCACGTGCCCGCAAGCTCTTGTCATCTGGGGACAAATGGCAAGATAAGGATGGTGCAAACGTCTTTTATGACGCCCCCGGCCGGACGCCCCGCACAAATAGCTCAAACACCTATCTCAAACATCAGGCCAATCTCGATAGAGAGCAAATTTGACGTTCCGGACCATTTTGTTCGCGGAGAAATGCAGAGTGTCGGTCACCCCCGCGCGCGCGGCGGCTGATTTGAACGCTTTATCCAGTTGCGCGAGGTCAAGCGTCTCGATCTGGATCAGAAATTCGGGAAACATGTCCGGCCTCAACCCCAATTTACACCGCAGCATCCGCCAAGTCTCGATCATACGCTCACCTTCCAGATGATCGAGAAACAGCGCCACAGCCTCGGAAAACTTTCCCTCATCGGCATCGGGTTTTAACTCGAACCAAACCTGATACATATCCATAATCAACTCCATTGCGCGCTTTAGGCCTGCTTGACATCCATAGGGGGCTACCGGCAAGCCTTGTTGGATAAAGTATCAGGAGCCCCGCTGCAACTTGCCCCAATCCAAGCCCGATCTTTGCGTTCTGATCCCCTTCTTCAACGAAGCCGGAAACGTCCTGCCCGTGCTCGAAGAAATTGTCATCGCGCTTGATGGTCTCAGTTTTGAGATCATTGCCGTCAATGACGCATCCGCTGACGCAACCGCCGCCGAGCTTGCCGAGGCTGCGGCACGCTGGCCCGATCATCTGACAATCAAAACCCATATTGAGCGGGCGGGAAAATCGGCGGCGCTTTTCACTGGCCTCAAATATGTCCGTGCACCGTGGGTGCAACTGCTCGATGGCGACGGGCAAAATGATCCGGCCGATACGCGGCAGGTCTGGGACACCCTTCTGACCAGAAGCGAATTTGATCACCTCAACATTGGCGGCCAGCCCGTCCGGCTGGGGCTTGTGGCGGGCAGACGCACCTCGCGCAATGATAGCGGGTTCAAATGGCTCCAGTCACGGCTCGCAAACAGAGTGCGGCGGCTCCTGCTCAATGACAATGTGCATGATAGCGGCTGCGGCTGGAAGCTGATCCGCACCGAAGCGTTTCGCGAACTACCCTATTTTGCGGCGATGCACAGGTTTCTCCCCGCGCTCGTCAAACGCGCCGGCTGGGCCGTCATCGAGGAGCCGGTCACCGACAGACCCCGCCAGCACGGCCAGTCCAAATACGGCTTCTTCGGACGGCTCGGCGCTGGTATCTTCGACCTGTTCGGCGTGTTCTGGCTCGTCAGACGCGGCCAGCACGGCGTCGCAAAAGAATGGCTCGAACAGCAAGGCTTGGAAGAGGACTAGGGGTTGATCACTTGTCCGTACTCCCAGCGCACGCTGGGATCTATGGCCACAAAGACCGGATGTGCTGCCATGGACCCCAACGTTCGTTGGGGAGACGGACCCGTGGTGCTTGTGGAGCGTGAGCCATCAGCTGGCAAAGCCACGTCCCATCGCCCCAGCGGGGGACAGACAAAAGAGCCATCAGCCCGCCCCACGGGTGTCAAGCGGCGTCCCATCGTGAGCGTAGCGAACGGGAGACAAACAAAAAGCCCTACCCGCTTTCATCCGCCCAGACATGCAGCGTAGCCACCTCGACGCGGCCACCAGACACATCAACCTCCGGCACATCGAGCAAAGTAAACGGCACCATCACGCTCTTGCCGCTTGCCGTCACGCCCGCCTCCGGCACGATCTCGAGCAAATCGCCTGCGCCAAAATTATGCACCGCTTTAACGCGGCCAAGCCGGTCCCCACTCGGTGCAACCACATCAAGCCCGACCAGATCTTCAATGTAGAAATCATCCGCCTCCGGTTCGGGCAGATCGGCGCGCGGGACATAGAGCAGGGTGCCTTTGAGCGCGTCCCAGTCTTCTTTCTGGCGCGGCTCTGCGGGCGTAATGATATACTGGTCTTTTGTGGTGCGCGCGGTTTTCGGCGTCACCAGCACCTCGCCGCCTTCCCCACGCAAAGGCCCAAACTCAAGCACGCTATCGGGGCGCTCGGTAAAGCTCTTGATCCGGCAATCCCCACGCACGCCGTGGGCACCAAGCAGAACCGCAACGGCAACAAGATCATTCCGGTTCTGCGTCAATCGGGGCCTCTAATATCGCCTGCGTCTATCGTTACGCCGGTTACCACGCCGACTATAAGGCGCTATGGAAGAGATATTGTCGTCAAGGTCAATATCATCAAGATCATAAACCGAACGCGCCAAGACATCACAATGCCCGCCAAGATCGCGTCCGGTGCAGACAATCCAACGTCCCCGAGAGATCAGGATCGAATCCGCTTTGTCATTAAACCCGACATCGCGCAGATTGACCGGACCGGATATGCCAATCGAACGGCCTCTGAAATCATC
>CALLCD010000242.1 GCA_938049795.1 uncultured Hyphomonadaceae bacterium
CCGCGGCCCTGGCTGGCGTCCATCAGTTCGCCGGCAAGACGCTCGCGCATCGTGTTTTCATTGCGGGATTTTGCCGCCGCTGCGAGCCAGCGAATGGCCAGCGCCTGACGCCGCTCCGGGCGCACTTCGACGGGCACCTGATAGGTCGCCCCACCCACACGGCGCGAGCGGACCTCGACCGAGGGCGCAATCGCTTCGAGCGCATCCTTAAACACATCAACAGGGTCGCGCTTGGCGCGGTCTTCTACGAGATCGAGCGCCCCATAGACAATGCGTTCGGCCGTGGACTTCTTTCCGTCCTGCATGATCTGGTTCATGAATTTAGAGAGCACCACATCCTTGAATTTGGGATCTGGCAGAACTTGACGTTTTTCAGCGCGGTGGCGACGTGACATGGCTTCTTCTCTCTATTTCGGACGTTTGACGCCGTAATGCGAACGGCGCTGCTTGCGGTCTTTAACGCCCTGCGTATCCAGAACACCGCGTAGAATGTGATAGCGGACACCGGGAAGATCTTTCACCCGTCCACCGCGAATAAGCACCACCGAGTGCTCTTGAAGATTGTGTCCCTCGCCCGGGATGTAGCTCACGACTTCATAGCCGGAGGTCAGGCGGACTTTGGCCACTTTACGAAGCGCCGAGTTCGGCTTCTTCGGCGTGGTTGTGTAAACGCGTGTGCAGACGCCCCGGCGCTGCGGACAGGCCTTGAGCGCGGGAACTTTGTTGCGCGACGGCTTTGGCTGGCGCGGCTTGCGGATAAGCTGGTTAATCGTCGGCATCGACGGGTCTTTCGTTTCTGCAGGCCCGAAGAGAGCCTTATCTTCAAATAATAGTGCCGAGATGGCCTGTCTTGGCCTCCCAGCATAAGCGAACTATCGATAGTTTTTCCCTGATCGAAATCATGGACGTCGCGCGTATTAGTCCTCCTATGCCCTCCGCGTCAAGGGCGATTGCGAACTATCGCAGCCGCTAGAGGTCAAAAACTTGGAAAATGAATGCAGATCGCGCTCCGGACAGACGGATCTTGCGGATTTGTTGCGGGCGCATAAACCCTGACGCATGGTTGCAATAGGTTTGCGCGCTGCTTAGACTTGCAAACGAAAAGGGGGGATTTATGAGACATATTTTTATGGCCGTCGCGGCCACTGTGATGCTGACCGCTTGTGGCGGGTCACCGGAAGCGAAATTTGCCGAGAATTGCGGCGTGACGATGGAAGCTGAAGGGATGAGCGCTGATCAGGCGACGGCGACCTGTAAATGCGCTTATGCCAAGCTCGAAACGGAATTGGACAGTTCGCAATTGAAACTGGCTGCAGAGGCCATTTCGGCAACGGGCGCCAGCGACATCGAGAAAATTGCCGGTGATCGGGAACGTGCCGAATTTATGATGGAGCGTGTGCAAGGCGCTGTGAAATCCTGCGCGATGTAGCCCGGGGGTTAGCGATGGTGAACAAATGGCCCGGACTGGCGGTGATTGTTGTGATCATGGCTGGTGCGGGTCTATTTTTTTGGATTGCGCTTGAGGGCGGTCAGCCCGCACCTCCCCTGCCTGAGCCCGCGCCGGCAATAAGCGAGCCGATTGCGATACCGGATCATATTCGACTAACGCTGCACGCGGGCGATCTTATCTTTCGCGGCAAGGATTTTTCATGGGGTGATCTAGGCGCGCGAGTTTCGGACAGGGATCAGCGGTTTGGCCATGTCGGGGTGATCGTGGGGCATGAAGGGGATTGGGCGGTGATTGACGCGATTGGCAATCCGCTTGAGGCCGAAGGTCAAGTCCGGCTGCGGTCATTGGCGGACTTTCTTGCGCCAGCCACGCGGATGGGCCTCTATCGACCTGCGCTGACGGAGGCTGAATTGGCTAGGTTTCTGGACGAAATCTGGCGATATGAAGCGGCAAACACGCCATTTGACCGATTCTATGATTTGCAGGATCACAGCGCGCTTTATTGTAGCGAATTGATCTGGCTAGCACTGAAAACGGCTACGGGCAAAGATCAGATCATCGAGCATACCAATTTCAGGGGACGCCGCGTGATTGCGATTGATGATTTGCAATATGCCCCGATCATGGACGATGTGTGGACCTTTGACCGAAACTCCTGAGCGGGTGGGTCAAGACACTCATCAATGTCGCGGGGTGCGGCGGAGAAGACCATCGAGGCGCTCGGCGAGCACGGTGCGCAAGGGGGCTCCACCGGGCAGATGCGCCCGATTGCTGGGGACAAACCGCCCGCGTGCGATATCATAAGGCGCGCGTATCCAATAGGCTTTCTTCTCGGCATCTGAAGACATCGGCGTGTAATATCCGCAATCCTCGAAATAGTAATGCGTCACTTGGCTGAGCCGGGTTGCGTCGGGCTTTTTCCGCTTCGAGCCGCCATGAAACAGATTGGCCGACCAGATAAAGGCCTGACCGCGTTTGAGCGTCGCGATCTCCCGCTTGAGCCCATGCGCCTTCATCGTCTTGGCGACGAAATCCTCATAGGCGAGATAGTCTTTGCCATCTGGCAGTTCATGGCGTTCGAAAACGGGCAGTTTGTGGCTTCCAGGATAGTAATGCAGCGGGCCAGCATCCGCGTCGATATCTTCAAGCGCGATCCAGATTCCGCACATGAAACGCGCCGGAGCGCTGTGAAAATGGTAGGTGTCCGAATGGGTGCGTTGCTGGCTACCGAATTTGAAATTGAGCGTCTGGAAGGGAAACGCCGCGCGGCCATAGAGCTTGCCGAGCACGGTGAGCACTTTTTCGTCACGCGCGAGCGCCTTGACGCTGGCATTGCGCCGCCAGCCATCCTGTACACGGGTATAGCCCCCGAGTGCGTCGCGTGTGTAAGCGGCCGCGGCGTCGAGTGTTTCGCGGCCGAACCCGAAGTCTATGATGGCATAGCCATGCTCGAACAGTGATCTGGCCGCATCTTCTAGCTCGGGGTGGCGATTAACAAGATGTTCGAGCGTTGCGACATCTGTTTCGCAAAGGGGTTGGGGTGCCAACATATTCCGCTCCACACTTGCGATAGACAGGCTCCCCGCTCATCCGGCTCATCAGTATATCAGAGGGCCCAAAAAAAAGCGCCTCCCCTTTGACAGAAGAGGCGCTTTCTATGTCTATCGCGCGCTTGCCCTATTCCGGCGCTTCGGGCGCGTCGGGGGTTTCAGGGGCTGGCGCTGGCAAAGCGGCCGTGGCGGCGGCTTCCTCGGCGGCGGCCGCTTTGGCGCGTGCATTGCGCAGACGGGTGTCGCGGTCCGCAGCGATTTTCCGGTAGCGCCGCATCGAGCCGCCCGTACCGGCCGGGATCAAGCGGCCAACAATGACGTTTTCCTTGAGCCCTTCGAGCGTATCGACTTTGCCCTGCAGGGACGCTTCGGTCAGAACGCGGGTCGTCTCTTGGAACGAGGCCGCGGAGATGAAGCTGCGGGTCTGCAAGCTCGCCTTGGTGATGCCGAGCAGGACCGGCGTGCCGGTGGCTTCGGTTTTCTTGCGACGGCGCACGGCGGCATTGGCGGTGTCAAATTCGAGCACATCGACCTGCTCGCCTTTGAGCAACCCAGTGTCACCGGCATCGGTCACTTCGACCTTTTGCAGCATTTGGCGCACGATGACTTCGATATGTTTGTCATTGATCGGCACGCCTTGCAGACGGTAGACTTTCTGGATCTCTTCGACCAGATAATCGGCCAGTGCTTCGACACCGAGAATGGCGAGAATATCCTGCGGGGCGGGATTGCCGTCCATCAGATAGTCGCCCTTCTTGATCGTATCGCCATCCTGAACGGCCAAATGCTTGGTCTTGGGGACGAGATAGTCAATCGGCTCTGCGCCCTCGCCTTCTGGCAGAATCGAGACGCGACGCTTGTTTTTGTAGTCGCGGCCATAGATGACTTTGCCATCGGCTTCGGCAATGATGGCGTGGTCTTTCGGACGGCGGGCTTCGAACAGTTCGGCCACGCGCGGCAGACCGCCGGTGATGTCGCGGGTTTTGGAATCGCCGGTGTTAATTCTTGCCAGCGTGTCACCCGGGGCAATCGCGTCACCATCCTGAACCGACAGGATCGCTCCGACAGAGAGAAGGTATTGCGCCTCTCCGCCATTGGCGAGTTTGACCGGCTCACCTTTTTTGTCGACGATCAGCACCATTGGCTTGACCTCGGCGCCCTTGGAGGCGGTGCGCCAGTCGATCAGAACGCGGGAGGAAATGCCCGTCGCTTCATCGATCTCTTCGCGCGAGGTGACACCATCGACAACGTCCACAAGTTTCGCAAAGCCTGCGACCTCGGAGATGATCGGCTGGGCAAATGGGTCCCAGTCGGCCAGCTTGTCGCCGGGGCTGACTTTTGCGCCATCCTTGAAATAGAGCAGCGTGCCATAGGTCGGTTTGAAGGTCTGGCGGATACGGTCATCGCTATCGACAACCGACACTTCCATATGACGCCCGACGACAACGTGCGGCTTGTCCTTACGGGTGACGAGCGCGGCGTCGGTATAGCACAGCTTGCCTTCGAAATTACATTCGACTTGCGACTGATCCGCCACTTGCGCAACGCCGCCAATGTGGAAAGTCCGCATGGTCAGCTGGGTGCCCGGCTCGCCAATGGACTGGGCGGCGATAACGCCAACCGCTTCGCCCATATTGACCGGCGTTCCGCGCGCCAGATCGCGGCCATAACAGGCGCCGCAAATGCCGTTGACGGTTTCGCATGTCAGGGCGGAACGGACTTTGATCTGGTCGATCTTGGCCTCTTCGAGCGTGGCAGCGACCGCTTCGTCAACATAGGTGCCAGCGGGGATGACAATCTCCTCGGTGCCGGGACGGTTTGCGTCTTTGGCGACCGTCCGGCCGAGCACGCGCTCGCCGAGGGAGACGATCACATCCGCGCCGTCCATAACGGGCGAGAGCGTAATGCCCTTATCGGTGCCGCAATCGGTTTCGTTGACGATACAGTCTTGGGCAACATCGACGAGACGGCGGGTCAGATAACCCGAGTTCGCCGTTTTCAGCGCGGTGTCGGCCAGACCCTTCCGCGCGCCGTGCGTCGAGTTGAAATATTCAAGAACCGTCAGGCCCTCTTTGAAGTTTGACACAATCGGCGTCTCGATGATCTCGCCAGACGGTTTGGCCATCAGCCCGCGCATACCGGCCAATTGCTTCATCTGGTTTTTCGAGCCACGCGCGCCGGAGTGGGACATCATGAAGACCGAATTGGTTTCTTCGAACCGGCCCGTCTCGGCATTGATATGGGTCTCGCCAGCGGCGGCCATCATCGCATCGGCAACGCGGTCGGTACATTGGGACCAGGCGTCGACGACTTTGTTGTACTTCTCCTTGCGGGTGATCAGACCATCGGCATATTGGCGCTCATATTCGGACACAAGCTGGCGTGTGGCCTCGACCTGCTGCTGCTTCGCCTCGGGGATGACCATGTCGTCCTTACCAAAGGAGATGCCGGCCTTACACGCTTCGGTGAAGCCGAGCCCCATAATCTGGTCGCAGAAGATCACCGTCGCCTTCTGTCCGCAGATCCGGTAGACCTCGTCGATCAAATGGGCGATGGCTTTTTTCGTGATGAGCTGATTGGCGAGCGAGACCGGTACTTCGGCATTGCGCGGCAAGACGTTTGCGATCATCAGACGGCCCGGCGTCGTGTCGATAATCTCGACAATCGGCTTGCCTTTTTCATCGACGGTTTCATAGCGCGCCTTGACCTTGGCGTGCAGGGTGACGGCCTTGGTGTGCAGCGCGTGTTCCAGCTCGGCAGCATCGGAGATGAGCATGCCCTCGCCCGGCTCGCCATCTTTTTCAATCGACAGATAGTAGAGCCCGAGCACGATGTCTTGGGACGGCACGATGATCGGCTTACCGTTTGCCGGTGAGAGGATGTTGTTCGTGGACATCATCAAGACGCGCGCTTCAAGCTGGGCCTCAAGGCTCAGCGGGACGTGGACGGCCATTTGGTCGCCATCAAAGTCGGCATTGAACGCGGCGCAGACGAGCGGGTGAAGCTGGATGGCTTTACCTTCGATCAGCTTTGGTTCGAACGCCTGAATGCCAAGCCGGTGCAAGGTGGGCGCGCGGTTGAGCATGACGGGGTGTTCCCGGATCACCTCTTCGAGAATGTCCCAGACTTCAGGACGCTCTTTCTCGACGAGCTTTTTCGCCGCTTTGACGGTGCCGGCGAGACCCTTGGCGTCAAGCCGCGAATAGATGAAGGGCTTGAACAGTTCGAGCGCCATTTTCTTCGGCAGGCCACATTCGTGCAGCTTCATGTTCGGGCCAACCACGATGACCGAACGGCCAGAATAATCGACGCGCTTTCCGAGCAGGTTCTGGCGGAAGCGGCCCTGTTTGCCCTTGAGCATGTCAGAGAGGGATTTGAGCGGGCGCTTGTTTGTGCCGGTGATGACGCGGCCACGGCGGCCATTGTCGAACAGGGCATCGACCGATTCCTGCAACATCCGCTTCTCGTTGCGGATGATGATGTCAGGCGCGCGCAATTCCATCAGGCGCTTGAGGCGATTGTTCCGGTTGATCACACGGCGATAGAGATCGTTCAGATCCGACGTCGCAAACCGGCCACCATCGAGCGGGACCAGCGGGCGCAGATCCGGCGGGATCACAGGTACGATGGTCAGGATCATCCATTCCGGCTTGGCGCCAGAGGCGAGAAAAGCTTCGACGATTTTGAGGCGCTTGGCCGCTTTTTTCAGCTTGAGCTCGGAGGTCGCTTCCTTGACATCGGTGCGCAATTGGACCGCATCGGATTCGAGGTCCATATTGCGCAGGATTTCGCGGATGGCCTCGGCGCCGATCATGGCGGTGAACGCGTCTTCGCCATGAGCGTCCTGAGCGTCCATATATTCTTCTTCGGTGAGAAGCTGCTTTGGCTCAAGCTCGGTCAGGCCCGGCTCGATGACGACATAGCTTTCGAAATAGAGCACGCGCTCGACATCTTTGAGCGCCATGTCGAGCAGAGCGGAAATTCTGGACGGGAGCGATTTGAGGAACCAGATATGGGCGACAGGTGCGGCCAGATCAATATGGCCCATGCGCTCACGCCGGACGCGCGCAAGGGTCACTTCAACGCCGCATTTCTCGCAGGTGATGCCGCGATATTTGATGCGCTTATATTTGCCGCACAGACACTCATAGTCTTTGACCGGCCCGAAGATGCGGGCACAGAAAAGACCGTCGCGCTCGGGCTTGAAGGTCCGGTAATTGATGGTTTCCGGCTTCTTGATCTCGCCCGAGGACCAGCTGCGGATTTTCTCCGGGCTGGCAATCGAGATTTTGATCGCCTCGAAGCTTGGAGCCGGGGCGTTAGG
>CALLCD010000243.1 GCA_938049795.1 uncultured Hyphomonadaceae bacterium
TGCCGGGCTGGTGGCTTCCGAGCGGGGTGATTGTTCCAGATTTCATTATATCCTCTCCCATAATACAGTCATCTGTTTCATCAGACCAATAAGATATACCTTATAGAAAAGATATACCATTTGAAATGATCATATCCCTTAAAGAAAAACAAGGGAGGTTCCTGAAATTATGGATCATTGTGGCTGATATAGCACAATGGAGCATTCGCCGGCGGTTGAGGCAGTCTTTGCAGCAGGTGGGGGCGTCTAAACGGGGGTCGGGCTCGTTGAGTTGAACTTGCGCACTTCGGCCAGATAGAGCCGCCGGATAAAGGGCAGCGCCAGCATTGGCACCAGACCGTAAATCACCGGCAGGGCAGCCACAGCCAGATGCAAATTCTCTTCCCCGAACACACGTGTTGACAGCGAGCCAACCGTCGTCGGCCCAAGAAACAGACCGGTCATCGAGATAGTCATATAATAGAGCGCAACGAGTTGCCCGCGGATCCGCGGCGGTGTGATCAGCAGCATGGCCGTGATCGCCGAGGCAGAGATCATGGCGATCCCGACATTGCTTGCGGCCAGCATCGCATAGGCGATCTCGCCCGTTGGCATCAGGAGGGCCAGTGTGCCGGTCGGAACCATGACTACGAACCCTGCAATTAGAATGCGGAACGGCGCATCGATGATGCCTTTCTGGCTCCACCGGTCGGAGAAGTAGCCAACCAGAATATAGGTCAGTGGGCCGAGAATCAGCAGTGCCCAGAAATTGATATAGGCGTATCTGGCGGGCGCCCAGCCATAGGAGCGCTCAAAGGAGCCGGGCAGGAAACTCGTCTGCCCATAGGCCATAATCGTCATCACGCAGACGAGCGAGATAAAGCCGAGAAATGTGCCCCAGCGTTCGCCAAGGAATTTCAGTGTTTCGGGAAAGCTGCCCGTCTCAATACCGGCATGTTCGACAATGGTTTTGCTGCGCGCGGGTTCGGGGACGAAAAAGAACACAAGTGCCAGCAAGAGCCCGGGCAGACCGACCATGAAAAAGACCATCTGCCATGGCGCAACCTCGCCAACCAGCGGCAGTTCCAGCCCTGTAAAACTCTCCGACAATCCAAGAACAATCGCGGCAATACCGGAGGCCGCCGCGCCGCCGACCGTCAGCGCCATCGTGTAGAAGGCAATCGGCTTGGCGCGTTTCTCCGGCGGAAACGCGTCGCCAATCATTGAGATCGCTGCAGGGCCAAGGCTCGCTTCGCCCGCGCCGACACCGAGACGCGCCAGAAACAGCTGCCAGAAATTTGTCGCCAGTCCAGACGCCGCCGTCGCTAGCGACCAGAGCGAGATGCCAGCGCTCAATATCCAGGTCCGCCGTCGCCGGTCCACAACCCAGCCAATCGGGATCGCCATGGTCGCATAAAAAATCGCAAACGCTGCGCCATTGATCAGGCCGAACTGTTCGTCCGTAATGCCAAGATCGGCTTTGATCGGCTCGATTAGATAGCCAATAATGCCGCGGTCAACATAGCTGAAGACGTAAGCGATAAAGAGCAGGCTCACCATGCCCCATGACGTGATCGGGGAGGGGTACGCATCCTTGCCCGCCTCTGTTTGTATGGGCTGTGCTGGTGCACTGTCACTCATGATACGTCTCCCTTATGTCGCCTGCGTCTGCGGCGTAGACACCGTGCGTGGATGTTTTGACCTTACTGGCTAGTCCTCGAAAATTTCGATCGGAAAGCCATCGGGATCTATCAGCACCAGCGTTCTCCGGCTGCCGAGAAACGGGCTGGCAGCGTCGGCGGGCGCTTGCAGCACGTCGATGTTTGCAGCCACTGCGCGCTTGTGGATGTCGTCGATATTTTTCGAGCGGAACGACCACATGACCAGACCCCGGCTTGGCGGACCTTGGGTTGGCGCGGGGCTGATATGGTTGTTTTCCTTGTGATCCATAATCACGAGATAGGCCGTTGACGAGCCGGGCGCGAAGGCCTGAATGAAGCGTTCTTCGGCGCCCTCTGGCAGCAAGAGCGCCGACTTCTCGCCAATCGGGAAGACCACATCGCGACGGATTTCATAGCCCATGACATCGCCAAGAAACGCGCTGACCTCATCGGCATTGGCCACACAGCGCGCCGAATAGGCCGCCCCGCCAATGCCGGTCTCTTTGTCCATCGGACCAACGGGGACGAAAATGTCAGGCCGCTTCACCGCCAGCAAATATGTGTTCTCCGGCCCGAAATAGATGATCTCGGCGGAGACATAGACCTCGCCCGTGGGGCTTTCAAATTCCATCTCTTTCACGCCGATGGTCGAGTCAAAGCCTGCCGCTTTCATCACCTTTTCATGCGCGTAGAGGTCTTCTTTCGGAAAGCTCAGCGTCGCCCCGCCGGTCAGCAAACCATCATATTCGGGCCGCACTTGGTCGGTCTCTTCGGCGCGGTGGATGACGCGGACCTGAATGTTCTGGCCTTCGCCCGATTTGTGGAACAGGCACATCTCCCAGACCGCGCCCTCCGGAAAGCCGAAATAGGTGTTCAGCTGCGCCAACTCGTCCGCCGCCGGTGTCTGCCAGCCGGACCATTCAAGCCCATACCCGTCGCGAAAGGCCCGCTCGATACTGTCCTTTTCGCTCGTGACATAGGTCACCGTGTGGAGTTGATCGACGCGCGCGTCTTCGGGCTTGCTGGTCGGAATGAAAATATCTTGTGACAAAATCTGCGTCCTTGGAGTGAGGGTTGGGAGGAGTGGCGCGTGGCGGTCTATTCAGGCACGTCCACAATGACAACTTCTGCATCGGCGAGCCCCGCGCGGAGCTTTTTCACTTCCGAATATTCAGGCGAGTTCCAGAAGGCGAGCGCGGCCTCGCGGTTTGGCCATTTCGAAATTGCGACCGAGGAATAGCCCTCAAGCGTGCCTTCGAGCAAAGTTCCGCCCGGCGCGACGACCAGATATTCACCGCCATATTGCGCGACCACGGCAGGAACCGCTTTCCCATAACCGGAAATGAATTTGTCGCGGTCGTGGATCTTGCAAAGAATGGTCATGTAAGTTGTCATCTTGTCTCTCTATTCAGATGTGCGGTGCCCTCGGGCGTGCGGTTTGTGTCTGGTGTGTAAAGCCCTAATTCGTAAATGATATATCTTTTGAGGCGGAGCGCAAGTCATGATGATCCGATTGCCGTTTTGGAGCGATGGGTGGGGCTGTCAGCTTGCCGTTTCCTTGTCAGCGCCAAACAAGGCCACAGAGATTCGGGTTGAAGGGAGGAGGGATGACTGGCATAAAAGATATATCTTTTAGCGGAGGAACCCATCATGAAGCGCGACAATGGTAAGACGGTATACGGACCAAATGGCCAGAGCCGCCCGCTCGATATGGTCCGCATGGGTGTTCTGGGCATGGGGCTGATCCTGCTTGCCGCGTGCGGGCAGGGGCCAGATTCGCCCGCTGACACAAGTGCTCCAGCGTCAACGAGCATAGCGGTAAACACCAGCTTCGACGAGGGGGCGGCTCTTCTCTATGGCGCGGAGACCCGTTTTGACTATCCGCGCGCCGTCGAATTGCTGGAAGCGGCCGTTGCCGAAGACGAGACGAACGCCGCCGCCAAAGTCGCGCTGACCTATGCCTATCTCAAACGGTCAAATTATGCAGGCGCAGCAGAACAGGCCCAAGCCGCAAGCGCACTGGCCGACCCGTTGAGTGCGAAAGATGCGCTCCTGCTCGCCGCCTACAAAGCGCAGATTGCAGACGATGGCGCAGGCACGATTGCTGCGTGGCAAAACCTTGTCAGCCTGCACCCTGATGACAGATGGGGCTGGTATGAGCTCGCCTCCGCCCATGCCGCGGTCGAAGAGTATGGCCCTGCCGCCAGCGCATCCCAATCAGCGCTGGCGATAGAGCCCGACCCGGCCAAATGGAGCGCGTCATGGATCTACTATCTCCACTCCAAAGCGCTGTTTCGTGATGGGCGTCCGGCCGAAGCGGCAGATGCAGCGGAAGCGGGCAAAGACATCGCAGCGACATGGCGGGCGACCTATTTCCGCATGGCGCTCGGGCAAGTCGCGTCCGGTGCTGAGACCGACACCGCTGCCATCGCCGCCGAATATGAAGCCATCGCCACCAGAGACGCGCAAATCTCGCCTGTCGTCATCAATGCCAATATTGCGCTTTTCTTCTTTGAGCTTGGCGACTTCGAGACGGCTGCAAAATATGCGCAGATTGCTTATGACATCGAGCCGCAAGCCTATCCGTCATGGGCGCTTGGCTACAGTCTGACCGAAGCGGGCGACCCGAACGCCGCGCTCGAAATCCTCGCGCCCGCTGCCGAGGAATTTCCCGACAATGCGCATGTTTTAGCGGCAAGCGGCTGGGCACATTATCGGCTGGGTGATTTGGCCCGCGCGAAAGAATTGCTCACCGCGGCGGTCGATGTGTCCTCGCGCAAGCCGTACCAGATACAGGGGCTGCTCGACATTGTGGACAGAGCGATTGCCAATCCCGATGCCGATCCGGCGCCTGCGATTGCGTGGCTCGGCTAAGGGCGGCTGTTTCTAAGCTGGCTCGCCTCTCTTCCCTCATCCTGAGCGAAGTCGAAGGATGTCTCGCAACCATTAACGGACCTCTCCAAGCCCACCTCGTGGTTCGACTTCGCTCACCATGAGGCTTCGAGAGACCTGTTTGATTTGCAACTCAATTTAGGGCGCGCAGAGGAAGGCCTCAATATCGCGCGCAACCTCCGCCGCGCGAAGGTCGAGATAGCCCGTATGCCAATCGGGGCGGTCGAAATATTGCCCGTTCCGGAGATGCTCCATCAGGCGCGGCGTAATTTCGTAAAGATCATCATACGGATTAAAAACCCCAACGGGTAGCGAGAGCGACGCCAGATCGCTCGGGAAGGCATCATTATACTCGAACATGGTCTTCGAGCCCCATTGCGCCGCCGGTCCATTGCGCACAATATCGGCAAAAATACCCGCCTGCATTTCCAGCGTAATGTCCGGCCCCTTATTCTTCATCAGCGACGCCCAGAGATTTTTGAATTTCTGCCCATCTTCTTCAAGCGGGGCAGGGATGAAGAATTTTTTCATCTGCTCAATCTCTTCAGCGTCAAAAATCGCCGCCGCCGAGATCACCAGTTTGCCAACGCGTTCAGGCCGCTGGCACACGGTCCGCGTCGCAACTTTCGCGCCGGCATGGATCGCGAACACATCCACTTTCCCGTCAAACTTCGTCAGCTCCAACGCGTCGATTATGTCCCAGACCGCGCTGGCATAGTCATCAATGCTGATCGGATGGGGCGGCGGGCTGGAATCGCCAAAGCCGACAATATCCGGCGCAACCACAGTGCGGGTCTTTGCCAGATGCGGGATCAGCGCCTCAAAGTTCCGGCTCGATTGGGGGAACATATGAAACAGGATAAGCGGCCGGCGCGCTTCCGTCTGCGCCATCGCAAACCGCATATGGGTCTGGCCATAGGGGCCGTCGATAAACCGCCGTCTACATGCCATGCTCAAATCTGCTTGTCCCGTCATGCCGCTCCTTCGCACGCCCGGTCAGGGGGCGGTCTGCTCGGCGAGATACGCAATCAGCGCCGCCCGATCCTCGGGCTTGCGCACACCGGCAAAGGCCATTTTGTTGCGCGGAATGTAAGTGCGCGGATTCTCCAGAAATGCGTCAAGCCGTTCGGCATCCCAGACATAATCCTGTTCCATGAACGCCTCGGAATAGGGATAGCCCTCCGCCGAAGCGATTTGCCGACCGACGACGCCTGCCAGATTCGGACCAACATTATGCCCCTCTTCGGCTTTGACTTTATGGCAGGACCGGCATTGCAGAAACAGTCGCTGGCCCGCTTGTGTGCTCGCTTGGGTGGTCTGCTCTTGTGCAGCGCCAGCGGTCGATTGCGCCGTTGTCGTTTCGCCGGTATCTGCGCTGTCTGTCCCATCAGATCCACCACACGCGACAAGACAGGCGGTCATCGCAGCCATGGCGGCAAATTTCAGTATTGGCAAATTCTTGGTCATGATCATAACACTCTCTCTGCAACTTCAAAGGCAACACGCTCGCCCGATTCCATAGCCCCCTCCATACCGCGATTGATCTCGGCGGTATGTTCTCCGGCAAAATGGATGCGCTCGAGCGGGGCGGCAATCGAGTTGGCAAACCGCGTAATCTGTCCGGGCTTCCAATACGCATAAGCGCCGCCGGCAAATTTGTTGTCCGACCAAGTCCAGTGGAAGATTGGATTGATCGCATCGGCCAGCGACGGGCGCATGGCATGAAGCTCACGGGTTACCGCCGCGATGGCGTCCTCCTTGCCCATCTTGTCGAGTTCCAGAGCTTCCTGTCCATTGACGAACGCGACGCAGCTTGTGACTTCATCTGGGCTCTGCGGATTGTTCTTCATCGCCTGGAACCGCCCCGCAATTCCATCGCTCCAAATGCTTTCCGGCAAGCCGTCATCTTCCCAATATTTCCGCTTCACTTCATAATGCACTTGGGCGCAGGGGGTATAGCCGAGGCTTGTAATGGCTTCTTGCTGCAAGGCGGATGGGATCGGGTCGATTGCAATATGTCGCAAGGCAGAAAACGGCACCGACACAATCGCATATTTGCCGCGCACGGTGGAGCCATCGGCCAGCCTGATGTCCACGCCATCGCTCTGGGATTGGATCGCCTCGACCGGCGTATTGTTACGCAATGTCCCGCCAAAGGCGTTGGCCATCGCAATCGGGATCTGCTGATTGCCGCCAATCGCTGCGCCGCCTTCGCGTCCGGTGGTCTTGCCAATTTCCCCTTGCTGGGCGCCCCAAGTCATCAATTGGAACATCATCAGCGCCGAGAGATCTCTTGCCGTTGTGCCATAGCTGCCATTGCGGGACACGCCCAGATCAACCGCTTCAGGCGGCAGCCCCGCTTCGGTCAACACGTCAAACACCGATCGGTCCCATTGCGCATAATCGCTCGACCGCCACGCCGTGACATCGCCCTCGGGGAAGGGGTTGAGCGCAGAGTACATAGCATATTGCGCAGAAGACGGCGTACCTTTTCGATGAGCCTCTTCGAGAAACGGGTTGCGCGGGTG
>CALLCD010000244.1 GCA_938049795.1 uncultured Hyphomonadaceae bacterium
CGCCCCTTCACACAATGTATCAAACCGCTCGAAAGCGTTGGCGCCTAGCTGTCGCAATCGGACCGGCTACGCTCGACATTGGCCAGATTACGGGTCACCGGCGAAGCGTCCGGATACCGCGTTGGCAACGTACCCAGCACCGCGCAAGCCTTTTCCAGTTCGCCCACCAGACGTAAAGACCGCCCCAATTTGACCAGCGCATCTGGCGCGCGCACATCGGTCGGAAACTTCTGGATCATGGTCTGATAGGCCTGCCCGCTCTCGGCATAGGATTTCTGCTGATAGAGCACCTCGCCCAGCCAGTATTGCGCTTCACCGGCCTGTGGATCATCCCCGAACGAGGTCAGGAAAGCCGTAAAGCTGCGCTCGGCACCGGCATAGTCAAACCGCAACAGCCGCGCCTTGGCGTCAGCAAACAGCGGTCCAGCCTCTCCCGGCAAAGACGATGCAGGCAGGCTCCCCAGTGATCCCGCAGAAGGTTCGTCACTTGCAGCGGCGGTTTCGGTCGGTGGCGGGCGACTGATCGAGGTAATCGCCGTGCCCCCACGCGCCGCAGGACGCGTCGCCGCGCCTCCGGTCTGCCCTGGGCTTGCCGTGCCATTTTCCAAAGCACCTGCGCCCTCAAACTCCCCTGACCGCAACACAGGCACGCTATTGGCCAATTGCAGCTCCAGCGACGCAACCTTTTGGTCAAGCTCTTCGAGACGACGCCCGATCTCCCGATCATCTGCCACCATCCGGTCGAGATTGTCATTGCTCTGGCCAAGCTGGAATTGCAATGTTTCGATCCGGCCCGTCATCTGCTCGTTCTCGGCCTGCAATTCCCGCAGCTTCAAAGAGAGGTCGGCGTTTTGTATCTGCAATTGGTTGGTCTTGGCCTCAAGGTCCTGGGTCGTTCCCTGCAATTGCGTGGTCGCGGCCGTCAGTTCGGTGCGCGAGAGCCTGTCCTGAGCCTGCGCTGGGCTGGCAAGGAGCAGTGGCAAAACAAGGGCGGTGGCGGTCACAAGACGAGAAATCATAGGCATAGGTCCACAATGCGAAACGGCCGAGGCGAAATTATGGCACCCCGGCCGCAGATTATAGCACAAACGTATTCAAAAGAGCGTGCGTGCGATTAGCTGTTGCGCGCACCTGAAACGATTTGTGTAAATCCATTCCGGTTTTTCGCCCAAGCCGCATCCGTCGAGCCGCCATCAATTGGACGCTCTTTGCCGTATGACACAGTGTCAACACGGGACGGATCAACACCGAGGCCGACCAGATAGTCACGCACAATCGAGGCACGACGCTCACCGAGCGCAAGGTTATATTCGCGTGTGCCGCGCTCATCGCAATTGCCGGCAACGAGGATCCGCACGGACGGATAAGACTGTAGCCATGCCGCCTGACGCTGGAGGACCGCACGGTCGCTGTCATCAAGACGCCACTGGTTCAGGTCGAAAAAGACCCGTTCGCCGACATTTGCCTGAAAGTCTGCAAGAGATCCGGCAAGCGGTCCAACCGGCCCCTGACGTACTTGTTGTACGGGCTCGGCACGTTGAACGGGCGCTGCGACCTGCTCGACCTGCGTTACGGGCGCTGCAACTTCCTCGACAACCGGGTCAGATGCACATGCACCCAAACCCAAAACCACTGCCGCTGTTGCACATTTGATAATTGTTTTCATGAGCTAGGCTCCCATCCTGTCTTGTTGCTGTCAAACGATCTTCACAGATCATTCTTCTACTCTGGTTAACGTCAACTCGTATTTTTTCCAAGGTGCTGACTCCTATCAAACCGAAATCAGGCGAGAATTTGGCACGGGCGCGATTTAATCCAGCAAAGGGGACCATGCAGGGTCTGACGCATCCGTTGATGTTACAATTTGCCTTAGATTGCGTCCTGTCAAATCAACAGACCACAATTTGGGCCCCGAACCGGGGCGCGCCTCACGGAAAAACGTGATCACACGGCCATTTGGCGACCAGGCTGGCCCCTCATCAAGATAGGCCTCCGACAGCAATCTCTCCCCCTCACCGTCGGTGCCGATGACGCCAATATGGAATTTGCCGCGCGTCTGCTTGGTAAAAGCCACCAGATCGCCGCGTGGGGACCAGACGGGTGTCGAATAATTGCCACGGCCGAATGTGATCCGGCAAGCCGTATCGCGCCCGCCAGACGGACAGCTCAGCGGTGAACCATCCGTGTTCATGATGTAAAGCTGCGGAGATCCGCCACGGTCGGACGTAAACACCAATTGGCTGCCATCGGGCGACATAGACGGCGACGTATCAATCGCCGGATGATCGGTGAGCCGCCGCGTCTGGCGATTGCGCAGATCCATCAGAAACAGGTCGGTATTGCCGTTTTGCGCCTGGCTCATAATCACCGAGCGGCCATCTGGCGAGAAGCGCGGGGCAAAGGTCATACCGGGGAAATTGCCGAGCACTTCCTGACGCCCGTTCTGGATATTGAACAAATAGACCCGCGGCCGCCCGCCTTCGAACGACATATACGTGATCTCCTGATCGGAGGTCGAAAAGCGTGGCGTGAGCACTTGATTGCGGCCTTCGGTCAAAAACCGCTGATTGGCGCCATCGGCATCCATAATAGCAAGCCGCTTGATACGGGCCGTTTTCGGGCCGGTTTCGGCAACATAGACAATGCGGGTATCGAGATAGCCATCCTCGCCGGTGAGCCGTGTATAGATCGTGTCGGCCACTTTGTGCGCGAGCCGCCGCCATGAATCAGGCGCAATGGTAAAGCTCTGACCAGCCGCAAGCTCGGTGCGACCAGTCTGGCGGTTCTCGACAGGGATGCGGTAAACTTCGCCGCCATTAATATCCCAGATGCGGAACGCAACCGACAAAAGACCATCCGGCGTCCGGCCCACTTGCCCGACCACAAGCCCGTCCTGCCGGATAATCCGCCAGTCGGCAAACCGTGGCTGCAAGCCGATGGAGAGATCCTTCTGGATAAAAGCCGCTGGATCCCCTGTCGCAAATAGCCCCGTGGACACGAGATCCGCCCGCACAACTTCGGAGATTTGTCGCGCAACCTCTTCAGTGCCCGGCTCGGCATTAAAATCGGGGATCGCAATCGGATAGGGTTTGATCGTCCCCTCGGTGACATCAATGATGGTCTGCGCCCCAGCGCTCCATAAACCACCAACAAGCCCTATCATGAGCGCGAAACTGACCAGTAATCTTCTAAGCATCTTCAGAATACCTCCAAATAATTCATGTCGGCGCTGTCTTGCCTCCCTAGCATGGGTCTACCCATCATGGCGGAAATTCAGCACAATTTCTTCCCAGTCCTCATAATCCTCAACCGGCAACCGATACGGTTGACAGGTGCGCACGGCTCGCAAGGCGCGGTCAATGGCAACACTCATATAACGGTCGCCGATCGGCGCGCGGCGCGGTTTGACCAACTCCACATCATCGCTCAGCGTGCCATCCGTATTCAGCCGCACCCGCACCGAAACGGTTAGCCGTTCTGGCTCCGGCAAATCTTCCAGCGTGCCCCAGCAAGTGCGCATCTGGGACAGGACAATGGATTCAATCCGCGCCGTATTGGCCGTGCGGTCCCCAACACCTCTGCGCGCATCAGGCGGCGGCGTGTCCGGTTCGACCTCGGGTTCAGGCGTCGGCGGCGGCGGGGCTTTGGCCGTTTCGCGCTCGCGATTGAACAGGTTCGCATCATTGAGAATGTCATCCAGAAGATCAGGCTCGGCCTCTTTCGGCTCTGGCTTTTTGTCGGGCTCCGGCTCGGGCTCGGGGTCAGGCTCTTCTTCTTCGGGCTCGGGCTCTTCGGGGATGACATCCTCGGGCACCTCCGGCTCGGCCTCTTCCTGTTCGGCGGCCGCAGGCGGAACAATATCTTCTTCCGGCGCGATCTCTTCAGGAATAACATCCGGCTCGTCCAGTAACTCCTCGACCTCTTCGGGCTCGGGCACGCTTTCAGGCTCCGGCTCGATCTCGGCCGGACGCACGACAGGTGCGATATTGTTGACCTCCGACACCGACACCAGATCAATCGGCACAATCACGACCTGCTCAAGCGGCTGGTCGAAAATCGGCAGCACAATATAGCTCGACGCAATCACGCCGACATGCAGCAGAATAGAGGCGGGAAGGCCGCGGATCATCGGATTAGCGCGCTCCTTGTGGGTTGGGATCTACGACCAGCGCCAGATTGCTGCCAAATCCTGCCCCGCGCACCTCATCCATCACCGCAATCACATCGGCATAGGTCGCCGCGCCGTCCCCGCGAAAGAAAATCCGTCCTTCAAACCCTTCGCCCGCAATCGCTTGCAGTTTGGGGATCAACTCCCCGCGTTCGATCAGCGTGTTCTGGATATAGACCGTCCCGTCCGCCTGTAGCGTAATCTCGAGCGGCGGCTCGTCTTGCGCCGGCAAGGCGTCCGCATCCGCTTTCGGCAAGGACACATCAAGCCCGGGCGTGAGCAAGGGCGCCGTGATCATGAACACGATCAACAGCACCAGCATCACGTCGACAAACGGCGTGACATTGATCTCGGCATTGAGCGCGCGGCGGCCGCGTCGTCCGCCCCCGCCGCCTTGTCCGGTTGAAAGACCCATCGCTAGCCGCCCCGCTCTGAAGCCCGACGCGACATCCGCACCAGCACATCTTGCGTAAACGCATCAAGCTGATCGGCAAACGCGGCCACATCGCCGGTGAATTTGTTATAAAAAATTGTCGCCGGAATCGCCGCAACAAGACCAATCCCCGTCGCAAACAGCGCTTCGGCAATCGGACCGCCGACACTGGCCAAACTAGCATCGCCGGTCGCATCAATCGCGATAAAGGCGTTCATAATGCCCCACACCGTGCCCAAAAGACCAATGAAAGGCGACGCGGAGCCAACCGTCGCAAGCACCCCGATCCCGCGCGAGGCCCGCCCCACTTCGCGGTCCACAGCCGCCCGCATGGCCCGTTCGCCGCGTTCGATCAGATCACCAACTTCGCCAACCCCGCCGCGCCGCGATTCTTCCCATTCGAGCGCGGCCGCTGAAAACACCCGTCCGGCCGCATCCGACGGCGCTTGACCAGGCCGCAGTCCCGCCTGATCGGAATTGCCA
>CALLCD010000245.1 GCA_938049795.1 uncultured Hyphomonadaceae bacterium
TCCGGTTAAACAGGGTGCGGGCGATCTCGCGATAATCGGGGGCTAAAGTCTGCATGACGCCTAGATGCCCGCTCGCGCGCAAAAGCTCAAGCCATGACGGGCTGTGATGTGATAAGGGCGGGCCTATGGATTTTTCAAACCCCGCCCAGCGCCGCATCTTTTTCGAGATTCATGCCGGACTGCCGCGTCAAAGCGCGGGCAGTGACGGGTCGACGCTGCGGGCGCTTTCGCTTGTGGCGGATCGGTTGCCGCCCGCGCCGGAGATTGCGGACATGGCCTGCGGACCTGGGGCTGCGGCCGTGTTGCTGGCAGAGGCGCTGCCCGAGGCGAACGTCTGTGCGCTCGACCTGCATCAGCCTTTCCTCGATGAGTTAATCGCCCGCGCCGAGAAGGCCCGACTTTTGGACCGTATCACGCCCCAATGCGCGGATATGGTGACGCCGCTCGCCGAGATGGGTCCGCTCGACATGATCTGGTGCGAGGGCGGTATTTACAATATTGGCGTTGAGGCGGGCCTGCGCGCATGGAAACCGATGCTGCGTGCGGGCGGTCTGGTCGTGTTCAATGAGCCGGTCTGGCTGGTGGCGGAGACGGACCGCGCGCCTGAGGTGCGGGCGTTCTGGGGCGGCTATGCTGGCATGACAGATGTGCAGGGCGTCGAGCGGGCGATAAAGGCGGCAGGGTACTCTTTGCTGGGCGGGTTCGATCTGCCCGAGGCGGACTGGTGGGCGACCTATTATGATCCGATGCGCGAACGCCTTGATCGTCTGGCGGACACTTATGATGATGATACCAATGCCCAAGCTCCGATGGCCCATACGCGCGCCGAGATTGACATGCGCGAGCGGTATGCCGCCGCCTATAATTACCGCTTTTTCGCCGTCCAGCTTACCTAGCGATCCGCCGCGATAACGGCATCAATCAGCGCGACGGCTTCAAAACTCGACCAATCGAGCTCTCCGGCATAGCGGGCGATCTCGACGCCTTGGGCATTGTAAAGCACGCTGGTCGGGAAGCCGCGCGCGCCGATGTCATAGGTGATTTTATAGTCCGGCGCATGGTAGAGCGAGAGGACGCCGCCGCTCCAGCGGGCAAGTTCGGTGCGGGCATGGTCGCGGTCTTCTTCGGCATCGACACTGATCGCGATCACATCAAACGCCTCGCCTCCGCGCGCGGTTTGTAGCGCGGCGAGGGTCGGCATCTCCCGCTCGCACGGCCCGCACCATGTCGCCCAGAGATTAACGAGCACCGCCTTGCCGCGCAGGTCCGGCAGTGTGATCGCCGAACCGTCCGGCGCGATAAAGTCTGCACCCTCGATTTGCTCTCCGGCATAGGCGAAATCGAGGCCTTCAAGCGCGCCTTTGCCATAGCGTTCGAACGGGGCGGACGGCGCGCGGCCTGCGCTTGCACTGCCAAGAACATAGACAATTGCGCCGCCAAGCGCCAAAAGCATTGCGATGATCAAAGTGCGGGTCAGATTTTGCGGCATCGCGCTCTCCTTGAAGGAACAGATATGGCGGACGAGACGGAAAAAGGCCAGAAAATGTGGGGTGGACGCTTCGCCGCACAGCCGAGCGATATTATGGAAGCGATCAATGCGTCAATCGACGTAGATCAGCGCATGGCACGCGAAGATATTGCCGGCTCGCGCGCCCATGCGGACATGCTGGCGGCGACGGGGATTATCTCGGCCGATGACAATGCCCAAATCCAACAGGGACTAGAGACGATTGAGGGCGAGATCACCGCGGGCACGTTCCCGTTTTCGCGCGCGCTTGAAGACATTCACATGAACATTGAAGCAAGGCTCAAAGATCTGATCGGCGAGCCTGCTGGACGGCTGCACACGGCCCGCTCGCGCAATGATCAGGTCGTCACTGATTTCCGGCTCTGGACGCGCGGCGCACTGACCGAAGCCTCCGAACAGCTTGAGGCGCTGCAAGTCGCGCTGGTCAAGCAGGCGGGCACACACACGGACACGATCATGCCGGGCTTTACCCATTTGCAGACCGCCCAGCCGGTCACGCTTGGCCATCATCTGCTCGCCTATGTCGAAATGCTCGACCGCGACAGAGGACGGCTTGGCGATGGCCTGGTGCGCGGCAATGAGTGTCCGCTCGGGGCGGCAGCGCTGGCGGGGACGGGCTTTCCGATTGACCGGCATATGACCGCCGCAGCGCTCGGCTTTGACGGGCCGATGGCCAATTCGCTGGACGCGGTGTCTGCGCGCGATTTTGCGCTTGAGGCGCTTTCGGCGCTGTCGATTGCGGCGACGCATCTGTCGCGTCTGGCCGAAGAGATTGTGCTGTGGACCTCGGCGCAGTTTGCCTTTGCGCGCTTGTCGGATGCGTGGTCCACGGGCTCGTCGATTATGCCGCAAAAGCGCAATCCCGATGCCGCCGAGCTTGTGCGGGCGAAAGCGGGGTTGATTACGAGCCGGTTCATGGCGCTGCAAAGCGCGGTGAAAGCCTTGCCGCTCGCCTATGCCAAGGATTTACAAGACGATAAGGCGCTGACGTTTGATGCGTTTGACACGTTTGACCTGTGCGCGCGGGCGATGACGGGAATGATCGAGACGATCACCTTCTATCCGGATGCCATGCGCAAAGCGGCCGCAAAAGGCTTTTCAACGGCGACGGATCTGGCTGATTTTCTCGTCCGCGAGCTTGGCTTGCCATTTCGCGAGGCGCACCATGTGACGGGGCGGCTTGTGGCGATGGCTGAGGCCGCTGACATGGATCTTGCAGATCTCGACATGGTGCAAATGCAGAGCGTCGAGCCGCGCCTTACCGATGCCATATATTCGGTTTTGACTGTCGAGAAATCTGCGGCAAGCCGGACAAGTTTCGGCGGGACGGCCCCGTCCGAAGTTGCACGCCAAGTCGCAGCATGGGAAGAAAGACTGAACGCAGAGATAGGAGACCCCGATGGACTTCACGCTTAAGACCCTATTGCTCGCCATATCGGCGCTTACGCTTCTGGCCGGATGCGGCTCGCGCGGTGGGCTGGAACGCCCTGATCCTGTCTTCAGGGATGTCAAACCAGTCGAGACAAGAGCCGAGCCTGCCCCAGAGGTCGAGGTGCGCGTGCGGCCACGGACCAATGAACTGGGCGGCGAACTGCCGATCCCGATGCCCACGGATGAGGTCGACAGTGCGCCTCTTCCCGATGTCGCAACAGATCAAGACGTGTCAGGGTAAGTTTTGCATCATTTTGATTACAAGGCCGGACGGCTGCACTGCGAAGACGTTGATCTTGGCGAGATTGCGGATGCCGTCGGAACGCCGCTCTATGTCTATTCCACAGCCACACTGCGCCGCCATGCCAATGTGATCGCGAACGCGTTTGCCGACATTGATTGCCTGATCGCCTATTCGGTCAAAGCCAATGGCAATCTGGCGGTTCTGGCGACGCTGGCGGCTGAAGGCTGCGGGGCGGATGTGGTCAGTGGCGGCGAGATGATGCGGGCCATCAAGGCCGGTATTCCACCTGAACGCATTGTGTTTTCCGGCGTTGGCAAGACGCGCGCGGAAATGGCGCTTGGGCTGGAGCAGGGCATCCACCAGTTCAATGTCGAAAGCGGCGCAGAGCTTGAAACTCTGTCGGAGGTGGCCGTCGGGCTTGGCCTCAAAGCGCCGGTGGCCGTGCGGGTCAATCCGGACGTGGCCGCAGGTGGGCATCCGAATATCTCGACCGGCAAACAGGGCGACAAGTTTGGTGTGCCTTGGCAAGAGGCTGAAAACCTGTATGCGCGCGCGGGCGAACTGGACGGCATCCATGTCTGCGGGGTGGACGTTCATATCGGTTCGCAAATTGGCGATCTCGACCCGATGCGGCGGGCTTTTGTCAAAACCGTAGACCTCACAAGGCGGCTGCGCGATCAGGGCCATAAGATCAGCCGGATCGACTTTGGCGGCGGCTTGGGCATTCCCTATGCGGCGGGCGATGCGCCTGCGTCTCCGGCCGATTATGCCGCGATGGTGCGCGAGGTTATCGGCGATCTGCCGGTGCAGGTCATTCTCGAGCCCGGCCGCGTGATTGCCGGAAATGCGGGTGTGATGATCACCGAAGCGCTCTACCAGAAACCCGCGCCCGACCGGACCTTCCTGATTGTGGATGCGGGGATGAATGATCTGATGCGTCCGGCGCTTTATGCGGCCCATCATGATGTTTTGCCGCTCAGTGCGCCTGACGAAAACAGCCGGAACGCTCCGTTCGATATTGTCGGGCCGATCTGCGAATCCACGGACAAATTCGCCGCAAAGCGCGATTTACCGCCCATATCCCCCGGTGACCGGCTCGCCTTTCTCTCCGCAGGTGCCTATGGCGCCGTCTTGTCATCACAATATAATGCGAGACCTCTGGTCCCCGAAGTGCTTGTGGATGGGGAAAATTATGCCATCGTAAGGCGACGACCGAGCTTTGAAGAGATGACGCAATTGGAGGCGATGCCGGATTGGTTGAGCTGAAACGCATAAAAGGCCTTGCCGCCAAAATCGCGCTCACACGGGCGCATCTGGTCGTTTTGCGCACAATTGAGGCGTTTGGCAGCTTGATCCTGCTTTTGGCGGGCTTTGTGGCGCTGGCGCTGTTTGGCGTGTTCGGACTGTTATCCGCGCCGGTACAGGCGGGTGTTGCACTCGTGTTTTTTGTCATGGCCATCGTGTTCGGCTGGCGCGGCTTCAAGCGGTTTGACTGGCCTGAAGAGATCGAAGCGCGCAACGGGCTGGATCGCGCGGATGAACTGCGCCCGATTGCTTCGCTGACCGACCGGCCTGCCGACCCGACGCCGGACGGGCATATTCTCTGGCAGGCCCATCTGACGCGTTTGCGCAAAGCCGCCGCCAAGCTGAAACTGCCGACCTTCGGAGCCCTCTGGCGCGTGGTCGACCCGCTTTACCTGCGCGCCATTGTGCCTGCGATTGTGCTGGTCGGGTTTCTCGTTGCCGGTGGCCAAAGCGGGGACCGGCTCTCTGAGGCTTTGTCGCCGGACATTGGCGCAATGATGGGCGGGCAGAATGTCCGTGTCGAGGCGTGGATTGTCGCCCCTGATCATACGCGCGCGCCGCCCGTCTTCCTCAAGCCCGATGCCCAAAATGTGCGCGTTCCGGCGGGCTCGGTGGTCACGATCAGGGCGCAGGCACGCTCTGCCCCCAAACTCGTCAACCGCAGCGGCCGGTCGCGTAAATCCACAAAGTTCAAACCAACCCCGGATGGCGCATATGAAGTGACCAGCGTCATCGAGGCGGACACGGAGCTGACGGTTAATTGGTGGGGCAAGCGCGCAGGGTGGAGCATTTTAGCCTCGCCCGACGCGCCGCCCATGGTGGCCTTTGTGTCCGAGCCATCCCTTGGCGAAGGCGACAACACGGTCTTCTCGTGGAAGGCCGAGGATGATTACGGCATTGCGCGGCTGGAACTGGCGCTCAGCCTTTCCACCCCGCACCCCGATGCGCCCGATGAAGAACGCCGCGCCGTGGTCGAATTGCCGGGCGCGGGCCTGAAAGCTGCCGAAGCGGACGCGGCGCTTGATCTGGTCCGCCATCCTTGGGCAGGGCTGCCGGTCAGCGCGCGTCTGGTCGCAACCGACGGGTCTGGTCAGGAAGGGACAAGCGCGCCTTATGAGTTCACACTGCCCGAAAAACTCCTGCTGCAAACCCTCGCCCAAGCCATTCAGGAAGCCCGCGTCACCGCCCTGCGCGAGCCGAGGGCATACGAGACGGACACATGGATCAACCGCCTCGAAGCGGCCCCCGACGGCATCAAGCGCGCCGACCGTATGCTCGAAGCGATCACATTCGAAGGCCACCGGTTTTTCGACCAATATGGCCTCTACACGGCGCTTGTCACCGCGCGCGGCATATTCAAACATGCAAGCTCCACCGAAGAGGCGGCGGGCACGGACGACTTGCTCTGGGCGGCCGTGCTCAAGGCGGAATATGGCAGCGCGGCGGACGCTCTGGCCGCGCTCCTGGCAGCAAAGAAAGCGCTCGAAGATGCTTTGCGTGATGGGGCGTCCGAAGAGGAAATTGCGCGTCTGACCGATGCGTTCCGGCAAGCGGCTGAAAACTATGTGCAGGCCAAGCTCGCCGAAGCCATCGCCAATGGACTGCCAGAAGGCGCAAGCGAAGACGGGCTCGACAATCAGCAAGCGGGCGGCGGCGTGCCATCTGTCGGGCAGAATGGGTTTGAAGACATGCTCAACGCGCTTGAGGATCTGACTGAAACCGGCGCATCCGATCAGGCCCGCCAGCTTTTGTCCGATATTACCAATATGCTCGAAAACCTCGAATTCCAGCAGGGCGACGGTTCGGGCGGGGATGGCTTTGCGCTCCCCAGCGACGGCACCGGCGAAGAGGGCGAGGAAAGTGCCGAGCAGCAAGAGCTATCCGACCAGATCGAGGAACTGGCCGAAGCTCTGCGCGAACAGCGTGAGCTTAATGACGAGACACTCGAAGCCAGGCGTCAGGGCCGCGAACGCAATGAGCAAGAGGGCACTGGCCAAGCGCTCGCCGAGCGTCAACGCGAACTGGGTGAGGCGCTTGATGAACTGGCCGAACGCGGCGAGGCGGGCGGTTCCGAGGGCGAAGATGGGACAGAAGGTGGCAGCGGCGACGAGACCGGCGAAGAGCCGGGCGGCGGCGGTGTGGACCCTGAAGCGCTGGCACAAGCGCGCGAGGCTCAGCGCCGCGCCGCCGATGCGCTCGAACGCGGTCAGTTTAGCCGCGCCGAACGCAATCAAGGGCTGGCCACCGAACGCTTGCGCGACATTGCAGGCGAGCTTGCCGAACAGCTTGACGCGCTCGAGGAAGGTCAGGATGGACGCGAAGGCCCCGACGGCCAGACCGATCCATTTGGCAATCCCATTGGCGGGGTCAATGATGGCAGCGGCGTCGATGTGCCCGACAAATCCGAACGCCAGCGCGCGCTCGACATTCTCGAAGAGCTGCGCGAGCGCTATGGCGAAACCGAGGATGAGGATGAACGCAACTATCTCGAACGCCTGCTCGACCGATTTTAGCCCGCTCTAGCCAGAGACGATATCCGAATAGGCTCGCGTCTTGTCTGCGATAGGCGCGCGGGGGCGTTCGGGCGGTGTTGCCGTCGCTGTTCCAAGATAGATAAAGCCCGCAATCCGTTCGCCCGCGGTCAGGCCAAGCGCCGTGTCGATACCGGCATGAAACGCGATCCATTCGGTCAGCCAGACCCCCGCCCAGCCCGCCGCATTCGCCGCCAGCAGCAGGTTCTGACACACCGCACCTGCCGACAATTCCTGCTCCCAGACGGGTGTCTTGTGGGCGAGGTCAGGCGAGGAGATGACACAGATCACCGTCGGTGCGCGCAAAGGCCGGCCCGCCTCCATAGCAAGGCAAGCATCATCCGCGTCAGGCGTATCGGCTTTGTAGATGTGCGCAATGGTCTGGCCAAAGGCGGCACGCTCCTCGCCGGTAAAAGTGACAAACCGCCAAGGCTCGAGCCGTCTGTGATCGGGCACGCGTGCGGCGACGGTGAGGAGCTCTTGCAAGTCTGCGCCAGCCGGACCGGGGCTGCCAAGCGTGTTCTTTCCGGCCGAGCGACGCAGCGCCAAAAGCGCACGGGCCTCCGCGCTTGGACGGGTTGGAAGCATACAGGTGCCGCGCGCAGGCGGGGTCGGAAAGCGTTGGGTCATAAAGCGGCTTTACGTGATCTTGCCGCCGAATTGAAGAGGGACCAGCGGCAAACCGGATCAGTGTTCTAAACGGGCGCAGAATTTGCACAGCCGAGCGGGCGGTTTGGAAGGATGAAATCGGCTTGGACCGGAAAAGGTTCGCGCCATAGGGGAATAGGCTTTTCTTTCATGGCCAAAAAGCTAAATTGAGATTGAAATATAAACAGCGTTCACTATTTAACCATCGTACAATACACCAGACGAATTGGCGTTCGCCCATGAATCAGACGACCGAAACAGAGCTCTCTCCGGCCCAAAGGCGGCATTTGAAAGTGCGCCAGATGATCCTGTCTGTGGCAGATCGTGTGTTTGCGCGCGATGGTGAGGCGGGCCTGTCGATCCGGCGTCTGGCTGATGAAATCGACTATTCGCCGGGCGCAATCTACAAATATTTCGACTCCAAACAGGCGCTTCTGGACGAGCTCAAAGAAATGTTCTTCGAGCGTCTGCATGAGGAACTGCCCGAGTTTGACGAAGCCGATGGCGACTATGCCGCGTTTGCCCGCTTGAGCGTTGAAACCTATATCCGGCTCGCGCTTGAGGCCCCCCATCACTACGAAACCGCTTTCGCCGGAACCTCCGAACGCAAGCCGGTCGAGCTTGACGCCGCCGCCGCCAGCGCCAAAGAGCGCGCCTTTTTCGGCCTGTACGAGATGATCGCAACAGGCATCCAGCGCGGCGTGTTTGCCGCTGACCTCAACGCCTTACACGCCGCCAAATCAATCTGGGCGGCCAGCCACGGATTGGTCCTGCTGATGATCCATTTCCCGAATTTCGCAACCGCTTTTGATGACGATCAAGCCGCGCCGGTCTCGCCCGATGCGGTGATCCGTCGCCATGCGGATTTTCTAGTCCGAGGTATTAGCGCATGACCCAGACCGGTGACCAGATGACCCAGCCTCGTGTCCGCGAAAAGCGTCCAACCGCCATGAAAGGCGTCCTGTTCTTGCTCGGCCTTGCCGTGCTTGTGGCCCTGCTCGTCCTTGTCGCGCTCACCCAGCGCTCCTCCGAAGGGCCGTTCATTCCAGAGGCATTGCCAGAAGCGCTGCGGGTCAGCGTGATCGACGCCGAGCTTGGCGAACAGTTGACGCTGGAAGAGAGTTTTTCCGGCCTGATCGTCGCGCGCCGGACCAGCCAGCTTGGCTTTTCCGCATCTGGCCGCGTCACCCGCATCCATGTCGATGTCGGAGACCGCGTCCGCACCGGCCAGCCGCTCGGACAACTCGACACCCGCAATCTCGCCGCGCAATTGGCCGCCGCCGATGCCAGCATCGCTGAAGCCCGCGCAAACTATGAGCTCAGCCAAACCGTCGTCGAGCGTCAGACCAAACTGTTCGCACGCGGACATGTCGCCCAGCAGCGCGTGGACGAAGCCACAGCCCAGGCGGACGCAGCGCTCGCGCGCATCGAAGCGGCCAGCGCGCAGGCCGAGGCGCTGAAAGTCGCGATTGATCTCGCCGTCATCCGTGCGCCGTTTTCTGGCATGATTACGAACCGGATGATCGACGAAGGCGCGATTGCTGTGCCCGGCGGGCCGGTGCTCGAACTGGTCGAAGACGGCAAGCTTGAAGCGCGGATCGGCTTGCCGGCCGCGAGCGTTGCAGGCCTCGCCGAAGGTCAACGCGTCGAACTGATCTCGGATACGGGGCTGGTCGAGGCGCAGGTGCGTTCGACGACCGGCATTGTCGATCAGACCCAGCGAACGATCATGGTGATCTTTGACATTCTCTCGCCCGAAGAGGTCAATACGGGCGCGATTGTGCGGCTGTCGCTTGACCGGACGGTCGATGAACGCGGGGTCTGGCTTCCGGTGTCTGCGCTGACCGAAGCGGCGCGCGGGCTCTGGTCGGTCTATGTTGCCACCCCCGAAGACGGCGGCTGGATCGCGCGGCCGCAACTGGTCGAGATCGTCCAGACCGAAGGGCAACGCGTCTATGCACGCGGCACGGTCCGCGATGGTGACAAAGTGATTATTGACGGCATCGGACGGCTCGTGCCCGGCCAGCCCGTCGAGCCAATTGACCACACGCCCGCGCTCGCCGCTGGCCACGAAAACGAGGGTTAGGATATGTGGGGCGATCTGTTCTACCGGCTTCCCCGCCTGACGGTTCTGGCCATTCTTGTGGCACTGGCGGGCGGGCTTGGCGCGATGTTGACGCTTGGCCGTCAGGAAGACCCCACCCTTGTCGAACGCTTCGGCTTTGTGCTGACAACTCTGCCCGGCGCGGACGCGGAACGGGTCGAGGCGCTGCTGACCGAACCGATTGAAAACATGCTGCGCGAACTGCCCGAGATTGACGAGATCGAATCCGTCTCGCGGGCCAATGTTTCGCAAGTCCAGATTGCCTTGTCCGAAGACCTCGACGAAAGCGAAGTGGACAATGCGTGGAACCTGATCCGCCAACAGGTAGAAGCCAGCCGTCCCGCGCTCCCGCCCGGCGCAAGCGTGCCTGAAACCGAGCGGCTCTTTGTCGGCGCATCGACCTTTCTGGTCGCCCTTGTCTGGGAAGATGACCGGCCGGTCGAGGCGTCGGTGATGGGGCGTCTGGCCAAGAGCCTGCGCGACGAGTTCCAGAATTTGCCCGGCACCGAGGAGGTCCGCGTGTTTGGCGCGCCGAGCGAGGAAATCCGCGTCATTCTCGACAATGATGCGCTCGCAGCGACGGGTCTTTCGCCCGGTCAGGCGGCGGGCATCATTGCTTCCGCCGATGCGCGTGTGCCAGCGGGCCAATTGCGCACCGGCGAGCGCGATTTCAATCTCGAAGTCGGCGGCGCATTTGATTCCATCGCCCGCATCAGAGCCACCCCTCTGGTCCAGCGTGCGGACGGAACGGCGGTCCGGCTTGGCGACATTGCCGAGGTGCGCAAGGGGCTCGTCGAACCGGCGCGTGTGCTCAATCTGACCGATGCGAAACGCTCCATTCTGATTGGCGGCTATATCGCGCCCAATCAGCGCGTTGACCTGTGGGCCGATCAGGCGCGCGCGGTGACCGCAGCCTTTGCCGAACGTGCGCCTGCGGGGATCGAGGTGCGGACCATGTTCGACCAATCGACCTATACCGAGGCGCGGCTTGGGGGCCTTGCGCAAAATCTCGGCATTTCGGCGCTGATTGTGTTTGCGGTTCTGTTCTTCCTGATGGGCTGGCGCTCGGCGATTGTGGTCGGGCTGGCCTTGCCGTTGACAGTCTGTCTGGTGCTGATCCTGTTCAATGTCTTCGGCATTCCCTTGCACCAGATGTCGGTGACGGGCCTTGTGATCTCGCTTGGCCTATTGATTGATAATGCGATTGTCGTCGTCGATGAATATGACCAGAAACGCCATGCCGGTATCGCTGTGCCGGACGCGATCCACCAATCGCTCAAACATCTCGTTGCCCCGCTTGGTGCGTCGACGCTGACCACGGCGCTCGCCTTTGTGCCGATTGCTCTACTGCCGGGCAGTGCGGGCGAATTTGTCGGCATGATCGGCACCTCGGTGATCTTCTCGATCTGCTCCTCATTTTTGATCGCGATGACCGTGATCCCGGCGATTGCAGGCCGGTTTGACATGGGCGACCGAACCTCGCGCCCG
>CALLCD010000246.1 GCA_938049795.1 uncultured Hyphomonadaceae bacterium
GCCGGTTCGATCAGGGCGGCGAGCGCGGCAAATGGGCTATCTGGATCAGGTTCTTTTCGGGTCTGCTTGTGGCGCGGGCCAGATTTGCGCGCGCGGGCGGGACCGTCATCCTTTTTCCGCTCGGGCCGATTGCGAGACGGACCACGCGAGGGCCGCCCGCCCCCCTTCCCATTCCCGCGTGCATCCGGTTGCGGCCGACGACCATAGCGCCAAAGCGTCGGCAGGCCCGTCTCCTCATCTTTTTCCGCAATCACGAGGCCAAAGCCTTTGAGCACATCGGGGAACGTATCGCCCGGTGAAGAAATGATCGAGGCCACTTCCGGCGGGATTGCAAACAGGTTTTTGTCCGCTTCTTTGCGGCGTTTGGCAATTTCCCATGCCAGCCGCTCAACCAGATCTGCGCGCACCGCCCGTGGGCCAAACCGCAAATAGCCGTTCGCAAGCAATGCCGCATCAGTCCATGTCTCGTCTTCAAGCGCAAACGAGCCGGCTCCCTCTGGCGCAGGCTGACAGACCGCCTCGTCAAACAAGGTCCGCAAGCGGGCGGTCAGGCGCTGGGCGGCGGGCTTCTGCGCGGCCGGGACATGAGCGCAATGTCGGCCCGTTCGAATGCCCGCCGCTTTGAGCGCTTCGCGGGTCTCCGTCTCGATGCGCAAAGACGGATCGTCCTGACGCAGATCAATCGCCGCGCCCGATTCCATAATCCGGAACGCGATGCCTTTGGCATGGCCGGAAAAGACTTCAAGACTTGCGGGCAACGCCAATGTCGTGTGGCAAGGCAGAATGCCCGCAATGTGTTCGGTCAGCCATTTTGCCAAATGCTCAAGCGCACCCTGACGCGCAGGCTCGGGCGCTTCCTCCCCGCCAATGAGCTTCAGCGTCGGGGCCAGCCAGTCCGCACCTTTGACAAGCCGTGCAATCGGAGCGTCCTGCCAGACCAACCGTCCCTCCGTATCAAGAGTAATGTCGGCATCTTTCGCGGCGGCAATCTCGCCAAGCCGTTTGACAAGGATCGGCCCAAGCGCGGATTGCGCCGCCAGCCGCACCGTCTTGCCTTCGACATCGCGCGCCTGCGTGTCCGGTTCGAACACCAGACCGTTCAAGCGGCCCACGCGGTGCCCCTCGACTGTGATCTCTCCGTCAGGTGTCAACTCGGTCATCAGTGCCTTGTCCTTTTTTAGCCCCGCAAGGAGCGCCCGTGTGCGCCGGTCCACAAAGCGTTCGGTTAGCGCCTCGTGCAAAGCGTCTGACAAACGGTCTTCCAGTGCACGGGCTTTGTCGCGCCAAAGCGCAGGATTTTCAAGCCAATCATCGCGATGGGCCGCATAAGTCCACGTTCTGATGCCCGCAAGCCGCTGCTGCAAGGCGGGAATATCGCCCTGCGCATCGGCCAGTCTTTCCATCCGCCGCGCCATTGCCTGATCGCTCAGCCGCGCATCGGGATCGGCGAGATGGGCGTAGAGCGACTGGACAATGCGGAAATGGCCATCATGTCCGGCTTTGCGGAAATCAGGCAAGCGGCACAAATCCCACAGCCGCCGGACATGTTTCGGCCCCAGATCATTGGCCGCCATATCCGGCTCGGCCGCCATGCGCCGCAAGACCCATTCGTCCAGCGCATGCGGGTTCTGCCGCAAGATTGGCGTGCCAGACGAGATCGACAGGGTGGTCATCAGCCGCTCAAGGGTCGACAGATCAAGCGCCGAATTGCGCCACTCAAGCGAGCTGACAGGTTCAAATGTGTGGTTCTCGATGCGGCGAACAAGATCTTCCTCAAACGGCGCGCACTCGCCCGTCTCGCCAAATGTGCCGAGATTCCGGAACCGGCCCGCACGGCCTGCAATCTGGCCCATTTCGGACGGGCGTAGCGGACGGTGGCGGCGGCCGTCAAACTTGGTCGACGCGGCAAAGGCAATGTGATCAACATCAAGGTTCAGGCCCATGCCGATGGCGTCGGTCGCGACGAGATAATCAACCTCACCCGACTGATAAAGCTCAACTTGGGCATTGCGCGTGCGCGGCGAGAGCGCGCCCATAATCACCGCCGCCCCGCCCTTTTGCCGCCGCAGCAATTCGGCAATTGCATAGACTTGTTCGGAACTGAACGCGACAATGGCCGACCGTTTGGGCAATTTGGTCGCCTTGAGCGGACCCGCATAAGACAGCTCCGAAAAACGCTCACGACGCTCGGCATGGGAGCCAAGGTCAAGCTCGGCCAGCACCGCGCGCATTGTCTCCGCGCCCAGCAACAGCGTCTCCTCGGTGCCGCGCGCATGCAGCAGCCGGTCGGTAAAGACATGGCCGCGATCTGTGTCCTCGGCCAGCTGGATCTCGTCAATCGCCATGAACGCAACGGGGTGATGGACGGGCATCGCCTCGACCGTGCAGACGAGATATTGCGCCGTCTCCGGCCAGATCCGCTCTTCGCCCGTGATCAGCGCCGTGGCCGCCTCCCCTTTGCGGGCGACGATCTTGTCATAGACCTCGCGCGCCAAGAGCCGCAGCGGCAGGCCGATCATGCCCGAGCGATGACCAAGCATGCGCTCAATGGCGTAATGGGTCTTTCCGGTATTGGTCGGCCCAAGTACGGCTTTGAGTTGGGACATGGGAGAGGCGCTTTCAGGCAGAGGTCAGCCCTCTTCTTGCCTGTCTGCTCACAAGACGCAAGCGGCCCTTAGCTGTCGCCAGACGCCAGATCGAACTCTTCGAACAGATCATCGAGTTCATCGACCAGCCCGCCCGGCACATCGGGACTGTCTTCCCCGGCAGTATCGACCGCGCCCGCTTTGCTCATGACGCTGAGCACGGTGACAAACAATTCTCGCTGGTCAACGGGCTTGGGGACATAGCCGTCCATACCAAGCTCGAGGCATTTCTCGCGGTCGCCGGACATCGCATCCGCGGTCAGCGCAATCACCGGAATGGAGGTCCAGCTCTCGCTCGATGCGCGGATACGGCGGATCGTCTCACGGCCATCCATCACCGGCATGTGCATATCGAGCAGGACCAGATCAAACGGATGGCTGGACAACATATCAAGCGCCTCGGCGCCATCGGCCGCTTCCGTCGCAATCAGGCCCTGCGGCTCGACAAACAGGCGCGCAACGCGGCGATTGGTGGCATTGTCATCGACAATGAGAACACGTTTGCCGCGCAGGGAATTTTCAGCGGGCTGGGGCGCATTTGGCGCAGGGGCAGCCCGGTTGGGCGACGCGGAGAGCGCCACGGGGGCCTCATGCGGCTGAGTGGGCGCAACACGTTGGCCCTTGCCGACTTTCGACAGGAAGGTCAGCGTGAACACGGACCCGCGCCCCTCTTCACTTGTCAGCGTGACATCCCCGCCCATCATCCGCGCCAATTTGCGCGTAATCGCAAGGCCAAGCCCCGTGCCGCCAAATTTGCGCGTGGTGGACGCATCCCCTTGCGCAAAGTTCTCGAACAGTCCGGCACGGTGCTCCTCGGAAATCCCGATGCCCGAATCAGAGACATGGATGACCACTTTGTGCAGTTCGCTGTCCTTCGGGTGCGGCACGCTTTTGACGGCAACAATCACGCCGCCATCACTGGTAAATTTCAGCGCATTGGAGACAAGGTTCGACACACATTGCCGGATGCGCACCGTGTCGAAAACAAGCGTCGAGGGCACCTCCTTATCGACCACGAATTTCAGATAGAGCCCCTTATCCTGCGCGGTCGGCAGATAGAATTTCTGCAACCGGGTCAGCCGGTGCCGCAAATCGCCCTCAATCGGAGACAGCTCAAGCCGGCCCGCTTCGATTTTCGACAGATCAAGAATATCGTTCAGGATCGTCATCAGCGATTTCGAACTTTCCAGAATGGTCGAGACCATATCCTGCTCGTCACGGTTCAGCCCGCGTGCGCCAAGCGCCTGGGCCATGCCCAATATGCCATTGAGCGGGGTGCGGATCTCATGGCTCATCGCGGCTAGAAATTCGGATTTGGCGTCGCTCGCCGCTTCGGCCTGTTTGCGCGCCAGATAGAGCTCTTTGGAGCGCGAGCGTTCCTCGGTCAGATCAACGCTGACGCCGACAACCATGCCCTCGGACGTGCGCGCATGGTGCAGCCGTAAAGGTCGCCCCCCCGCCCCGAATGTCTCATAAGCTTTGCCGGTCTCCATGCCTTTGAAGGTCAACTCAATCAAATTGGCCCGCACCTGCGCATCGAGGTCTGGATCAATAGCATCAATCTGATCGTCCAGCGCTTCGGTAAAGGATTTGTGCGCCTTCAGCCCGTTCATCAGCTCCGGCAAATGCTCAACCACTTTCTTGTTGGCATAGACGAAGCGGAGATCCTTGTCATATACGGCAAAGCCGTTTTCCAGCTGATGAGCCGCTTCAAAAAACTGTTCTATGGTCAATTTTGTCATGAGGCCGCAATCTATCTGGCTGTGGAGCGTTGACAGAAGATGATGTAAATCAGTTGCATTTGTGTAAACACGTCAACGCTTCGCATTTGCCCGCCGCGTCCTCACCGCCGCCTGTCGGCCACAGACACACGAAGATTTGGCGCGGGGCTCGGTTGACGCGCGCGCGCAGACCGTCTAAACGCGCCCTTTCTGTTTATAGACCTCTACCAAAGAGAGACGCTGCCATGTCCCGTATGTGCGAACTCACCGGCACCAAGCCCATGACCGGTAACAATGTAAGCCACTCCAATGCCCGCACCAAGCGGCGCTTTCTGCCAAACCTGCTCGATGTGAAGCTTCGCTCGGAAACACTCGACCAGTCCTTCAGGCTGCGCATCGCGGCCAAAGCCCTGCGCACAGTAGACAAGCTCGGCGGCCTTGACGGCTTCCTCGCCAAAGCCAAGCCGGACAATCTCTCCGCCAAAGCGGCAAAAATCAAACGCGACATCGAAAAGAAAGCAGCCGCTTAAGCGGGCTTTCGACTTTCGAGCCAAACGAGCCGGTGCAGATGCGCCGGTTTTTTTGTGTTTGGGGTGGGGTGAGGGCGACGCAAATTTCCCCCGATTTGTCATCCCGGGCGAGCAAAGCGAGACCCGGGACCCAGGACCCAAAAAGCTCCCACCTCATCTGGGTCCCGGATATTTTCTGACGAAAATTCCGGGATGACAAAAAGAAGAGTGCCTGCTTCCGGCGTCAGAGGGGATGTTAGCGCTTCCTCCCCCTGACCAAAACTTGACATCCGCTCATCCCCGCGCAGGCGAGGACCTGTTGCAACAGGCTTCCGGATTCATTGGACGAGATTCCCGCCTTCGCGGGAATGAGCGGACCTCAAGACCTGACCCAAAAGCCACCACCCCTACCCACCAGCGCGCCCTAATCAAACGCCGAGGCGCTCGACATAAACGCGACCTGTTCTTGTCCCCTTGCAATCTCGGTGACAAAGCGGGCGAGCAGGAGGGCGGCGGCAATGCCGATGGAGACGGCCACAGCATCTATCACGCTGGCAAGCGACAGCGTATCAATGTCTCCGCTTTGCATCCCGCTTTCAAGCGTGACCTGACCGATCCGGCTGACAATATTGAACGCCAACCAGCAAATCCACCACAGACCGACAAGCCCTGATCCGTCGCTCTTTTTCCCTTCAGCATGACGGCTGCCGTCCCGCACCGCATTAAATCCGTCGAGCGGTTTCCAGAGATTGGCAAAGGGCACAAAATACCATGCCCAGACGCCAAACGGGCGCATATCGGCCTCGGCCTGATGGACCGCTTGCAGGTTTTTCAAGGCGCGCTGGAAG
>CALLCD010000247.1 GCA_938049795.1 uncultured Hyphomonadaceae bacterium
AACAGCATGAAACACACCCCCATCACCTGCACCGAATAGCCATAGACCGTGTTCACAGCCACCGAGATAAACAGGGCAATCGCATATGTCAGATTGAACCCGCCCCATTCGGCGACATTGCTGATCGCCGTCCCCACACCAACACGAAGCTGGCGAGCCGCCTCTCCGGCTGGCCCTTTAGACGTTTTCGCAAAGGCGGGCGTCCGCCAGATCACAAACCCGAACATCAATACCGCCATCAACCACCGCGACCCCGTTGTCGCCCACGCAACGCCCTCCGCGCCCATTTGCGGCATCCCCCACATGCCGAGCACCAGCGCACAGTCGATGACTATATTCACCCCCACCGCAATGTAGGATAAAACGGTGACAATCAGCGGCATCCGCAGGGCTTCAAGATAGTAAGCAAACACAGTGGACAGCATGAACCCGACCATGCCGTAGGATAGAATACGCGTGACTTTGGCGATCTCGTCGGCCACTTCCTGCGGGCTCAGCGTCAGGCTCATCTCATTGTTCGGGCTCATGGTCACAAACATCCACTCGAACAGGACTTGCGCACCGGCATAGACCAGCCCCATCAGCGCAAGCCCCAGCCCCAATGCCCACAGCGTCCCGCGCCGGAAAACACGGCCACTTTCGGCGGGCTTCCCCGTGCCGACAAATTCCGAAGTCAGCACCTGAACCCCGAGCAATATCCCCATGCCGAGCCCAAGCGAAACGCCAATCGGTATCCATGAATTGAGCACGAAAGGCAGCTCACCCTCGGCCACCTGCCCCAGCACAATCGCATCGGTCAGCGCCATCAGCATCATCGACATGCGTGACACCGCAATGGGCACGGACAGCTTTACAAGATCAATTATGTCCGCGCCGCGCATCCAAGCGGGCCGGTCCCGCCTGGCCATAGCTTTGTCCCTATCCCGCCGCGCGCAATTTCGCTTTGTCGGCTTTCATATCCGAGAGTTTCTCGGCCACAAGGAAGGCAAGTTCAAGGGCCTGCTCGCCATTTAGGCGCGGATCACAATGCGTGTGGTAACGCGATGACAGGTCTTCCTCGGAGATCGCCTGCGCGCCGCCGATACATTCGGTGACATCCTGCCCCGTCATTTCGAAATGTACCCCGCCCGGATACGCCCCTTCGCTCGTGATGACATCGACGAATTGGCGCACTTCGGACAGGATATGGTCGACGGGGCGTGTTTTGAAGCCAGTGCTGGCTTTGAGCGTATTGCCGTGCATCGGGTCACACGACCAAACCACCGACCGGCCGCTGGCCTGAACCGCGCGCACCAAAGGCGCAAGCCCGTCTTCGACACCATCCGCGCCAAACCGCGCAATCAGGGTCATCCGGCCCGCTTCATCATCGGGATTGAGCGTTTCGAGCAAGCGGACCAGTTCGTCCGGTTCCATGCCGGGGCCACATTTGACGCCGAGCGGGTTTTTAATACCACGACAGAACTCGACATGCGCCTCGTCCAGATGCCGCGTGCGATGGCCGATCCACAACATATGTCCGGACGTGTCATACCAGTCGCCCGACGTTGAATCGACCCGCGTCATCGCCTGCTCAAAGCCGAGCAAAAGCGCCTCATGCGAGGTATATACGTCCACTTTCGCCAGTTGCGGTACGGATTCAGATGTGACGCCGCACGCCTTCATAAAGGTAATTGCTTCGGAAATCCGGTCCGCAACGGCCTGATATTGCGCCCCGAGCGGCGAGCGATCCACAAATCCAAGCATCCACGCATGGACATTTGACAGATCCGCATAGCCGCCTTGGGTAAACGCCCGCACAAGGTTCAAAGTCGCCGCAGACTGCGAATAAGCCTGTATCAACCGCTCCGGATCGGGCGTGCGCGCCTCTTTTGTGAACGCCATCGCATTGATATTGTCGCCGCGATAAGAGGGCAGCGTCACCCCGTCAATCGTCTCGACCGGAGACGAACGCGGCTTGCCGAACTGTCCAGCGAGCCGGCCGACTTTGACAATGGGCTTGGCCGCACCAAAGGTCAGCACCACCGCCATTTGCAGCATCACCCGCAACGTGTCGCGAATATTGTCCGCACTGAACTCCTTAAAGCTCTCCGCGCAGTCTCCGCCTTGCAGCAAAAAGGCTTCCCCGCGCGAGACTTTCGCCAGATCCGCCTTCAAACGCCGTGCTTCGCCAGCAAAAACCAGAGGCGGCGACGCTCGCAAACGCGCTTCGACCTCGGCCAGGTGGTCCAAATCCGGATAATCTTCCGGTATGTGCCGCGCCGGTTTTGCACGCCAGCTTTCGGGGGTCCAACTCATAGTTCTACTCCAAACCTGATATTGCTCATATATCGCAGTGTCCTCACAATGGCTATGGAAATGGGACAGATGTTTGCGTAAACTGTGCTTGATAAGACGGTTTGGTGTTGCTTCGGCAGGCTAAAGTCGTGAATTTTGAACGGCCAAGCATAGACAGCGAAGAAGTTACACCTCATGTCACACGCCTTCATCGCCCACGGTGCCGATCAGTTCGACAGTCTGTTAAAGCTGCATGAAGCGCTTCGGGCAGCTGGCATTCCAGCGAAATATTCCAGCAGCGAACGGCGCGCCGACATAGATGCGGCCAATATTGACGCCGCTTCCTTGATGATTGTGCTCGTCTCTTATGACAGCATGCGATCGACAGATGTGCGCAGCCAGATCATTCGAGCGAAGAAAAACGGGATGACCATTATTCCTGTGCGGGCCGATCGCACCCGGTTGACCGGGTTCATCAAGGAATTTGCCAAAGATATGGTCCACACGATCGAGGAGATCGAACCGCTCATGACCACGGCGCAGCGGGCCTATCGGCAGGTGTCCCCGGTCGTCTCGGTGATGAATTTGAAGGGCGGAATCGGCAAAACCACGATTGCTTCGCAGCTGGCCGCCGCCCTTCAGGCGCACACCCGCAACCGGGTGCTGCTGATTGATTTTGATCCGCAATATAATCTGACACAGCTGTTCTTTCCCGGTCAACAGGCTGATGAAGCGATTGCCAACGACCGTAGCGTTATCTCCCTGTTCGAAAAAAGCCGGGTGCATCAAGCAGATCTGACCTCTCCGGCAGACCAATGGGCCACGCTTTCGACCGTGCCGTTTACGCCTGCGCCGCGCGCCAAAATCGCACACAGCCTTCTGGGCGGCAGTGAGGCCGTGGGACGGCTCGATATTATCTTTGGCCAGTTCGAAATTTCAAAATATGCGTTCTCGACGGATACAAGCGGGCTTGAGGCCGTGCGGGCGAACTTCCTGCGCTCCATTGAATATTACCGTAGCCAATATGATCTCATCGTGCTCGATACCAATCCAAATGCGACCTTCCTGACCCGCTGCGCGCTGCAAGCGACCGACCGCGTGCTCGCCCCGATGCACACCGATATCTATTCCCTGCGCGGGGTGCGTCTCTTAAACCGCGTGATCAATGACCAGACGGCACAGGATCGACGCCCCGAGCTTTCGGTGCTTTTCAATGCGGTCGAACGGCGCGAACAGTCCGATTTCGAAGCGGACACGCGTAATGGCGTGTTCAATGAACAGGTCGGCTTTGACCTGTCAGGCAAGCTGATGAGCGCAGCAATCCCGAAAAGTCGCCATTTCCAGATCAAGGCAAGAGAAGACGATGCGCCGATCAAGCGGTTATTGCCTCATCATGGGCGCGGCGGCGGATTGCGCCATATCCGCGAATCTCTGATCGCTGCCTCGGTCGAGTTGGCTACGGTGCTGCGCCAAGACGCGAGCGCTTAACCTCGCTTGGAATTAGTCAGAGGACGCTTTCTGACGCATCGTTACAAGCTCTTCGGCAATCGAGGGATGCAGCGCGCATGTGCGGTCGAAATCCTGCTTGGTCGCGCCCATTTTGATCGCAATGCCAGCGGTCTGGATCATCTCCGCCGCATCAGGGCTGACGACATGAACGCCCAATACCCGCTCGTCGGACTGGCGCACAACAAGCTTCATGAACACTTTCGACGTGCCGCCCGAAATCGCATTTTTCATCGGGCCGAAGCTTGTCTTGTAGATATCAAGTGCGCCATGCTCGGCCCGTGCGTCCGCTTCTGACAGCCCGCAGGTGCCGACCTCTGGCTGGGTGAACACGGCCGTTGGAATGTCGGTATGATCAAACGCCCAAGGCCGCCCGTGAAACTCCGTATCGGCAAAAGCATGACCCTCGCGGATCGCCACGGGCGTCAATTGCACCCGATCGGTGACATCCCCCACGGCCCAGATATTTCCGACATTGGTTTTCGAATATTCGTCCACGATCACCGCGCCGTTCGCATCGAGCGCCACACCCGCTTTCTCGCAGCCAAGACCGTTTGTGTACGGCGTTCGGCCCGTCGCCATCATGATCACCGACGCGTCCAGCGTCTCACCGCTCCCAAGCGTGATACGATGTGGCTGTGCCTCCGATCCGCTGGCCTCAATCCGTGCAGGGACGGCATTGGTCAGCACATTTACGCCCGCATCAATTAGCCCCTGCTGGACATGATCGCGGACATCTTCGTCAAAGCCGCGCAAGACCTTGTCCTTGCGATAGATGAGCGTCGTCTCCGCGCCGAGCCCGGCAAAAACATGTGCAAATTCAACGGCGATGTAGCCGCCGCCGACCAGCACGATATGGTCTGGCAGTTCGCGCAGATCAAAGATGTCATTGGACGAAATGGTCCGCTCAACCCCGGGCAAGTCCGCATCTTCCGGAGCCCACGGCGCGCCGCCAACGGCAATCAGTATCTTCTCCGCCGTGATCGTTTTGCCAGAAGGCTTGAGCACCAGAGTGTGCGCATCAACAAACTCCGCACGCGCCTCGAACACTTCGACGCCGGCGTTTTTTTGCCCCTTCATATAGAGGCCTGACAGTCGCGTCACTTCATTCGCAATCGCCGTCATACATTTGTTGTGGTCATAACGAATATTGTCCGCAGACCAGCCAAAGCCTTCGGCCGTTTTGAAGTCTTTGGCATAGCCGCTGGCATAGACCATCAGCTTTTTCGGGACACAGCCGCGAATAACGCAGGTGCCGCCCATCCGGTATTCTTCGGCAAGCCCGACTTTCGCGCCAGACTCCGCAGCAATGCGCGCCGCGCGCACCCCACCGGAGCCGCCGCCGATCACAAACAGATCAAAATCATACGCCATGTGTTTTTCCAATTCCGTCTCGCGCGCCACCCATCAAGCGGCCCGCTCAGATTAAGACTCTATGTGTGATCGAGGACAATTGCCCCGTCCTGACTGCCAAAAATAACCGTCCGTGCGAGGCCAATAAACAGCCCATGTTCGACAACGCCCGGTACATCGGCCAGCCCTCGCGCTGTGGCCGGCGCATCGGGAATGATACCGCAATGACAATCCAGAATGAAATTTCCGCCATCGGTCACAACCGGCTGACCATCCGCTCCCTGACGAAGCTCAACTTTCGGACGCGCAATGCCGGACGCAACAAGCGCGTCAAACACTTTCTTCGCCGTGATCGTAAATCCGAACTGGGTCACCTCCACCGGCAACGGAAAAGCCCCAAGCGTTTCGACCTGTTTTGACGGATCGGCAATGACAATCATCTGGTCGCTGGCATTGGCAATGATCTTCTCGCGCAAGAGCGCCGCGCCGCCACCCTTGATCAATTGGCCCTGACCATCCGCCTCGTCCGCTCCGTCTACGGTCAAATGAATCTGCTGGACCTGATCGACCGGCAGAAGCGGGATGCCATGCGCCTCGGCGAGCCTTTGGGTCTGCGCGCTTGTCGGCACACCGCGCACGATCAGCCCGTCAGCCACCTCATCTGCGAGCAATTCGACAAAATGCTTGGCCGTTGATCCGGTGCCAAGCCCGAGCGTCATGCCGTCTTCGACATAGTCAATTGCAGCGATTGCCGCATTGCGTTTTTCCTGTTCCCCAGCCATCGCATTTAGTCCTTCTTTGTCTTGCGCGCGCTCATCACGGCTCTGAATTTCTTTGCCCAACCCGCTTTCGGGGCCGGCTTCGGTCGCGCCAGATAGAGCGCATCCGGCTCGACATTTTCCGTCACCACACTGCCCGAACCAACCATCGCGCCCGCGCCAATTGTGACAGGGGCAACAAGGGCCGAGTTTGACCCGACAAATGCGTTCTCGCCAATTACGGTCTGGTATTTGAAGAAGCCATCATAATTGCAAAAAATCGTCCCTGCACCGATGTTCGCCTCCGCGCCGACATCGCCGTCGCCAAGATAGGACAGGTGGCTCGCCTTTGCGCCGTCTCCCATGCGCGTATTCTTGACCTCTACAAAATTCCCGATCTTCACATCCTTGCCGATATCGCTGCCTTTGCGCAGGCGAACATAGGGGCCGACATGTGCGCCCGAGCCGAGCGTTGCGCCCTCAATATGGCTAAACGCCCGCACCACCGCGCCGCTGGCAATGCTCACACCCGGGCCGAACACGACATTCGGTTCGATCAGCACATCTGGCTCAATCTCGGTGTCATAGCTGAAATAGACCGTATCCGGCGCAATCATCGACACACCTTTGTCCAGCATCCGCGCCCGCATGGCGGCCTGGAACATGGCTTCCGCCTCGGCCAGATCCGCGCGCGTGTCACAGCCGATCATCTCCGCCTCGGGGCCCGTGACCACATGGCATTTATGCCCCGCCGCCCGCGCCAGCCCGACAAGATCGGTGAGATAATACTCCCCCTTCGCATTGTCATTCGTGACTTGCTCCAGCAGGGAAAACATGGTCTGCACCTTGCCCGCCATCACGCCGGAATTACACAAGGTCAGCGCCAGCTCTTCAGCACTTGCTTCGCGCGCCTCGACAATGGCTTCAAGGCTGCCATCAGAGCCGGTGACCAGACGCCCATAATTGCCCGCATCCGCCGCATCAAAGCCGAGCACGCCAACGCCATCTCCCCCAGACACGGCTTCGAACAGGCGCTCTACGGCGTCCGCCGAAATAAGCGGACTGTCACCATAGAGAACGATGATATCGCCGTCGAAACCCGCCAGTGCATCACGCGCGGACCGGACAGCATGGGCGGTTCCTTGTGGGGAAGATTGGACCGCCAGCGCTTCTGCGCCGATTTGCGGGGTGACATGATCGGCGACCTGCTGCCCATCTGGAGAGACGACACAAATAATGCGTTCGCATCCGGTATCCCGCGCCAGCGCAATGGACCAGTCTATCGCCGCGCGTCCGCCAACAGCATGGAGCACTTTCGACCGGGCTGACTTCATCCGGCTGGACTGGCCCGCCGCCAGAATTATTGCAGCGCGTTGTTGCATATCGAGACTCCTCGCCTTTTACGAGCTAACCGATTAAAGGGTTTTGAGCGTCAATGCGACTCCAAAAGGGAATGAAACTGACATGGACAATCTGGATATGCACACGGCTATGGCGCTTGACGGCTACACCGTGGTCTTCGATCTTGACGGAACGCTGATTGATACCGCGCCTGACCTTGTGGCCGCGTTGAATGTCTGCCTTTCGGACGCGGGGTTTGCGCCCGTGCCTGCGCCAATTGTTCAGGGACAAATCGGGCTTGGCTCGGTGGCGATGATCGAAGCTGGGCTGGCTTTTCAGGATGTGGCCGCAGACACGGTGGAAATCGAACAGCTCCGCAGCGTGTTCCTCGATTATTATGCGGCCAATACGGCGAACCGCTCGCGGCCCTATCCGGGCGTCATGGCCGCGCTTGACCGGCTCGAGAAAGCGGGCGCAACGCTCGCCATATGCACCAATAAGCCGCAAGCGCTTGCGGACACGCTGCTCAGCGAATTGGATATTGTCCACCGCTTCAAGGCGGTTGTCGGGTCCGATAGCGTGCCGAAGCGAAAGCCGCATCCTGACCACATCCTGCAAACACTCGATCTTGCAGGCGGGGACCGTAACCGCGCCATCATGGTGGGAGACAGTGACCCAGATGAAAAGGCAGCCCAGCGTGCCGGACTGCCCTTCATATTCGTTCCCTTTGGGTATGGCCCCATCGGAACGGCCCAAAACAAGAGACTAGAATTGGAAGACTATTCCAAACTCACATCCAAACTTATTTTGAATCCATTTTAAATTTCTAGGCAGCGGCAGTCCGAGGCGTATCATTGCTGTTGCCGTTGTAGCTGCGCCGCGTTGTTGTCGACTCGTCAGCGATACGGCGTCTTGGCATGCCATTGACCATATTGCTGCGAACATCGGTTCGGGCAGACCGCATTGCTGCGATGAAGCACGCATCGACGAGATCGATGTTCACTTCAAAGCCGCGCTCTGACCAATATTGTTCAATTTTGTTCTTCAGACGTTTTGCGCCGTCTTCATTACACCAGTCGTTACTCATTCTATACTCTCCAGGTTGTGTTTTCACATCACGCCAATGTTCCGGCGCACGGGACCTGTCCTTCAATCTGCCGCCATTTTGGCTGTCAGAGACCTTTACGTGTGGGGAAGGACGCCAAACGGCAAGCACAAATTTCGACAGCAAGTTTACGCAAAAAGGTTTATGAACGAACATTCATTATGAACAGACAGTCATCAATATGCGATAAGTGAACGAGGCTTGAACCGAGGCGCAAAGACCTCGAAAAAAGTCTTTAGCCGGTCAAAAAAATGATATACCAAAATCCGGCAACCGAGATGGTACGTTTGTTGGCTTGAGATCAATTTTCACAAAATGCATAGCTGCTATGCATTCATGCAATGAAAATTGACGGTTTTATGGAATCACCGCCGTTTGCAGGTACGGTCGAATGAGCAAAATCGCGCATCTTGGTTTTAAATATTCAAAAACTCATCCATCAATGCCGCCTTACGACGAAAAACCTAATTTCATGCAAGGCACTATTGGCCAAACATCACAAACCCTCATTTGTGCGCCTATAAGACCCTCAAAATGCAAGATGGCAACTAACTTTAGCATGCCAATTGCAGTTCCCCGTCCAGAGCGGCTCCCAAAAAGGGGACGGCCAACCGTATGATATGACATTAAGAAAACTAAAAGGTCTGCCGAATAACACCCAGCGCCATTTGACAGCCACGCGCGCAACGCTAAATGAGCCGACCTGACATTAAGAGAGACCCCGTATCGTGACCGACCTGACCCATCTCGACCGGCTCGAAGCCGAGAGCATTCACATCATGCGCGAAGTGGCCGCCGAGGCTGAAAATCCCGTCATGCTCTATTCGGTCGGCAAGGACAGCGCCGTCATGCTGCATCTGGCCGTCAAAGCCTTCTACCCGTCCAAGCCGCCCTTCCCGCTGATGCATGTCGATACGACGTGGAAATTCAGCGAAATGATCACGTTCCGGGACGAGATGGCCAAAAAGCTCGGCATGGACCTGATTGTCCACATCAATGAAGAGGGCGTCAAAGATGACGTCGGCCCGTTCTCGCACGGCTCGGCTATGCACACAGACATTATGAAGACCCAAGGCCTCAAACAGGCGCTCGACAAATACAAGTTCGATGCAGCCTTTGGCGGCGCGCGGCGCGACGAGGAAAAGTCCCGCGCCAAGGAACGCATTTTCTCGTTTCGCTCGGCCGAACATCGCTGGGACCCCAAGAACCAGCGCCCCGAATTATGGAACCTTTATAATACCCGCATCAAACAGGGCGAGAGCATCCGCGTCTTCCCGTTGTCGAACTGGACCGAGCTCGACATCTGGCAATATATCCGCCGCGAAGGCATCGAGATTGTCCCGCTTTATTTTGCCAAAGAGCGCCCCGTGGTCGAATGGGAAGGCTCGCAGATCATGGTCGATGATGAGCGCATGCCAGAAGCGTTGCGCAAAACGGCCAAAATGAAATCAGTCCGCTTCCGCACCCTCGGCTGCTATCCGCTTACGGGCGCTGTCGAATCCACCGCCGACACGCTCGACGATGTCATTCAGGAAATGCTGCTGACGACCTCCTCGGAACGTCAGGGCCGCACAATTGATCGGGACCAGTCCGCCTCGATGGAGAAGAAAAAGCAGGAGGGCTATTTCTAATGGCACATGTTGACACCCTCATCGCTGAAGACATTGGCGCGTATCTGGAATCCCATGAGCGCAAATCGCTCTTGCGCTTTATCACGTGCGGCTCGGTGGATGATGGTAAATCGACCCTGATCGGGCGGCTGCTTTATGATTCCAAAATGATCCTCGAAGATCAGCTCGAAGCGCTCGAACGCGACTCCAAACGCTCAGGCACACAAGGCGAGAATATTGACTTCGCGCTCCTGGTCGATGGCCTCGCCGCCGAGCGCGAGCAAGGCATCACGATTGATGTCGCCTATCGCTTCTTCTCGACCGAGAAACGCAAATTCATCGTCGCCGATACGCCGGGCCATGAACAGTATACGCGCAATATGGCAACCGGCGCGTCCACAGCGGACCTTGCCTGTCTGTTGATTGATGCCCGTCAAGGCGTCCTCACCCAGACCCGCCGCCACGCTTTTATCGTCTCTTCGCTGGGCATCCGCCGTCTGGTGCTTGCCATCAACAAGATGGATCTCGTTAATTATTCCCAAGACCGCTACAATGAGATCGTCGCCGACTTCACAGAATTTGCCAAAAACCTGAACCCCAACATCGAAATCCAGGCCATTCCCCTGTCTGCGCTCGCTGGCGACAACATCACAGGGCCGCTGGGCAATACCGACTGGTACACCGGCCCCAGCCTGATGGGACATCTTGAAACCGTCTCCGTGGGCGATGAGCGCGCCGCTGCGCCCTTCCGCATGCCGATCCAGTGGGTCAATCGTCCCAATCTCGATTTTCGCGGATTTTCGGGGCAAGTCGCCGCTGGCACCATCAAACCCGGCGACCGGATCAAGACCCTGCCATCGGGCAAGGAATCCACCGTAGACCGCATCGTCACCTATACCGGCGACATAGATCAAGCCGTCCCCGGGCAATCTGTCACCATCACGCTCGCAGACGAGATCGACAGTTCGCGCGGCGATGTGATTGTGACCGCGGACAATCCGGCCGAAGTCTCCGACCAGTTCCAGTCACGCCTGTTATGGATGTCCGACAATGCCATGCTGCCAGGCCGCCGCTATCTCATGAAGATCGGCACAAAGACGGTCACCGCCACGGTCAACGCGCCCAAATATGGCATTGACGTGAACACGCTCGAACAACGCCCCGCCAAGACGCTGGAGCTCAATGAGATCGGCGTCTGCACGCTTTCGCTCGACCAGAACATTGCGTTCGACCCCTATGATGCAGCCCGCGAAATGGGCGGCTTCATCCTGATCGACCGGATGACCAATGATACGGTGGGCATGGGGCTAATTGATTTTGCTCTACGCCGCGCGGCCAATATTCACTGGCAAGCGGTTGATATTGACCGCAATGCGCATGCCGAACAAAAAGGCCAGCGGCCCGCCGTGCTCTGGTTTACGGGGCTTTCGGGGTCGGGCAAATCGACCATTGCAAACGCGCTGCAAAAACGCCTCTTTGCGATGGGCAAACACACATATTTGCTCGATGGCGACAATGTCCGTCATGGCCTCAACCGTGATCTCGGCTTTACCGATGCCGACCGTGTGGAGAACATCCGCCGCGTCGCCAATGTCGCCAAGCTGATGGCGAATGCCGGCCTGATCACGCTCGTCTCCTTCATCTCGCCCTTCCGGTCCGAACGCCGCATGGCGCGGAACATGATGGAGGACGGCGAATATGTCGAAATCTTCGTCGATACGCCGCTGGACGTCGCCGAAAGCCGCGATGTCAAAGGCCTCTACAAAAAGGCCCGCGCCGGAGAAATCAAAAACTTCACCGGCCTCGACAGCCCCTATGAAGTGCCCAACACGCCCGAACTGCGCATCAATACGGTCGAACAATCTGCCGAAGATGCGGCAGAGGAGATTATCGTGTGGATGACGGACAAGGGGTTCTTTGAGGTTTAACCTTCACCCGCAAGCCCGCTATGCCTCGAATGCGCCAGGTTGAAACCCACCCGCGCGCCTAGCTTACCGCATTGCTGCCCGATGGGTTGGACACGCCGCGGCAGACCGTCGTGAAGATGCGCCGTCCGGTGCTGTCTTGCAGGGTAAAGCTATAGTGCCAGCCCTTTTCGGTGAACATGGTCATTTCTTCTTGCGCGCAGAACTCGGTCTCAAGCCGCTTGTTCAGTCCGCCAATCGCTTCGCTCGGCACAGGTTCATCGGAGGCAACGACTTCAACAAACATCGCGCTTGAGGGCGATGCGCTGAACTTGGAGTGCCCGACATAATCATAGGTCTCGATCTGTACGATATAGGCGTCGAAAGACTGCGTGAATTTGGCTACGATATCGCTCATATAGTCTGCGCGATCTTCATAAGCCACCGAGGTGACGGGACGAACATCATCCGTCAACGCATCTTTCAGCCCGCCACTGCTGATCGCATATGACACGCCACCAATAACCACAACAGCGCAAGCGCCAATCTCTTTAATATCCATAAGTCCGCCCTCCTTCTTTTTGTGGGGTGATCTTACACTGCTTAAGTAGCATTTTTGTTATTCAACTATCTGAGATTGCGGGCCGCGCTTCAGTGATTATTAAGCATAAGCAGCCGCGCCCTCCCGCCACGTCACGACTTGACGTTCACGTCAACGCCCGCATGATCAGCCGATACATATTCAGGGAGATTACATCATGGCCGAAGCTTACATCATCGACGCCTGCCGGACACCGCGCGGGATTGGTAAAGTCGGAAAAGGGTCTCTCGCCCATCTCCACCCCCAGCATCTCGGCGCAACCGTGCTTGGCGCCATCCGCGACCGCAACAATCTCGATACGGCGACAGTAGACGACATTATCTGGGGCACAAGTTCCCAGCGCGGCGCACAAGGCGCAGATCTCGGACGCATGGCTGCGCTGGATGCGGGTTACGACATCAAAGCGTCCGGCGTCACGCTCGACAGGTTTTGCGGCTCGGGCATCACCTCGGTCAATCTCGCCGCAGCCCAAGTCATGTCCGGTATGGAAGATTGCGTCATTGCGGGCGGGACAGAAATGATGAGCTACACCGCGGCAACCGCCGACCCGAAAGTGCCGCCCATGCTCGATGGCGGGAACATGTCCCTGCGCGCCAAACATCCGCAAACCCAGCAAGGCGTCTGCGCCGACGCCATCGCCACGCTTGAAGGCATTGACCGCGAAGCTGTTGACCAACTTGCCTTTACCAGCCAGCAACGCGCCGCCCACGCCATCGCCGAGGGCCGGTTCGACAGATCGCTCGTCGCCGTGCACAATCTCGATGGCTCCCTCGCGCTCGACAAGGAAGAGTTCCCGCGCCCGGGCACGACCATGGAAACCCTTGGCGGCCTCAAAACCGTGTTCAACATGTATATGGACATCCCCGTCGACGAACAGGGCAACACTTATGGCAATCTGATCACCGGCAAATATGACGCCCTGCAAAACGGCATCAACCATGTCCATCATGCAGGCAATTCGTCCGGCGTGGTCGATGGGGCAGCGGCGCTTTTGCTCGCATCCGAGACCTATGCCAACGCCAACGGTCTCAAGCCCCGTGCGCGCATTGTCGCAACGGCCAATATGGGCGACTGCCCGACCTTGATGCTCAACGCACCCGTCCCCGCCGCCCGCAAAGTGCTGGCCAAAGCCGGACTGACCACCGATGACATCGACGTCTACGAAATCAACGAAGCCTTCTCAGTTGTCGCCGAAAAATTCATCCGCGATCTCGAGCTTGACCGCTCCAAAGTCAACATTAATGGCGGCGCAATGGCGCTTGGTCACCCGATTGGCGCAACCGGCTCTATCCTGATCGGCACCGCGCTCGACGAGCTTGAGCGCTCCGGTGGCCGCTATGGCCTGATCACCATGTGCGCCGCTGGCGGCATGGCCCCTGCCATCATCATCGAACGCATTTAGCGACACGCCCAAACAAGGACCCGAAGCCCATGAGCAAAATTGATGGAACCGTCGCCTTCGTCACCGGCGGCGCGTCGGGCATTGGCTTGGCAATCGCAAAATCACTCGCCGGGCGTGGCGCAAGCGTGATGCTGGCCGATATAAATGAAGACGCCTTAGCCAGCGCAAAAGCCGAGCTTGTCGCTATGGGCGCAAAAGCCGCCACAGTCCTTTGCGATGTGTCCGACGAAGCCGCCATGCGCAATGCAGCCGAGGCGACGATGGACGCGTTCGGCGCGGTCAACATCATCGTCAACAATGCCGGTGTCGCCATTGGCGGCCAACCCGGCCAGATCAGCCTTGAGGACTGGCGCTGGATTGTGGACATCAATCTGATGGGCGTCGTCTATGGTGTGGAAATTTTCACCCCGCTGATCGAGGCGTCAGGCGGCGGGCATATCGTCAATGTCGCCTCCTTGGCCGGCCATATGGCAGCCCCCGGCATGGGGCCATACAATGCCACCAAATTTGCCGTGGTCGGATATTCCGAAAGCCTCGTTCAGGAACTTGCCGACCGCAAAATCGGCGTCAGCGTCCTCTGCCCGGGCTGGGTGCGTACGAACATCCACAAGAGCAGCGCGGGCAGCCCGTCTCATGGCGCGGGGCTCCCATCCGATCAATTGGCCGAGATTTCATCGGTCATCGACAATGGCCTTGATCCGGCCGATGTTGCCGAATGGACCGCCGACTGTGTCGAGGCGAACCGCTTCTACGTCTTCACCCACGGCTCAATGCGGCCCCTCGTCGAAGCCCGTCACGCTATGGTGCAGGCCGACTTTGACGCAAGCCTCACCAATCCCGCCTTCAAAGGCCGGTAGCCGCAGATATGGACAAACCCGATTTGCCCCGCCATATCGGGCAAATGGCCAAAGCGCGATCCACACCCGACCCAAAAGCCATAAGGCTGAGCATCCGGCTCGACTTGCCCGATGGCAGCCGGTTTGGGCCGGGCCGC